>NZ_LEKG01000053.1:0-40416 GCF_001029515.1 Micromonospora sp. RV43
CGCGAAGACCGGGTACGCCTCGTACAGTTCCCGGCCGGCGCCGGCGCGCTGGGCACCCTGGCCGGAGAAGAGGAACGCGACCCCGCCCCGCTCGGCGGCGGTGCCGGTGACCAGGCCGGGGGCGGGCCGGTCGTCGGCGAGGGCGTGCAGGGCGGCGAGCAGGCCGTCGCGGTCGTCGGCGAGGACGACCGCCCGGTGTTCCAGGGGCGAGCGCGAGAGCACCGACGTCCGGGCGACGTCGGCCGGGCGTGCGTCCGGGTCGTCGGCGAGCCAGGCCGACCAGCGCTCGGCCTGGCGGCGCAGGGCGGTGCGGGTGCGGCCGGTGAGCAGCACCGGCGCGGGCGCGGGCGCCGCCGGGCGGTCCGCCTCGGCGCCGGCCGGCTCGGGCTGCTCGAGGATGAGGTGGGTGTTGGTGCCGCTCATTCCGAACGACGAGACGGCGGCCCGGCGCGGCCGGTCCACGGCCGGCCACGGCGTGGCCTCGGTGACCAGGGTGACCGCGCCGGCGGCCCAGTCCACGTGCGGGGTGGGCTCGTCGACGTGCAGGGTGGCCGGCACGATGCCGTGCCGCATCGCCAGCACCATCTTGATCACCCCGGCGATGCCGGCGGCGGCCTGGGTGTGGCCGATGTTCGACTTGATCGAGCCGAGCAGCAGCGGCGCGGCGTCGCCCCGCTCCCGGCCGTACGTGGCGAGCAGCGCCTGGGCCTCGATCGGGTCGCCGAGGGTGGTGCCGGTGCCGTGTGCCTCGACCACGTCGACCAGGTCGGGGGTGAGCTTCGCGCCGGCCAGGGCCTGCCGGATGACCCGCTGCTGGGACGGGCCGTTGGGGGCGGTCAGGCCGTTGGACGCGCCGTCGGAGTTGACCGCCGAGCTGCGGATGACGCCGAGTACGGGGTGGCCGTTGCGGCGGGCGTCGCTGAGCCGTTCCAGCAGCAGCATGCCGACGCCCTCGGACCAGCCGGTGCCGTCGGCGGAGGCGGCGAACGACTTGCACCGGCCGTCGGCGGCGAGGCCGCGCTGCCGGGAGAACTCGACGAACGGGCCGGGGGTGGCCAGCACGGTCGCGCCGCCGGCCAGGGCGAGGCCGCACTCGCGTTGACGCAGCGCCTGGCAGGCGAGGTGGATGGCGACGGATGCCGACGAGCAGGCGGTGTCCACGGTGACCGACGGGCCTTCCAGTCCGAACGTGTACGCCAGCCGGCCGGAGACCACGCTGGCGGCGGTGCCGGTCAGCACGTACCCCTCGACGCCGGGCGCCCGGTGCAGCACGGCGGCGTAGTCCTGCCCGGAGGTGCCGACGAAGACGCCGGAGCGGCTGCCGCGCAGCGACAGCGGGGCGATGCCGGCGCGCTCGAACAGCTCCCAGGTGACCTCCAGCAGCAGCCGCTGCTGCGGGTCCATGGCGACCGCCTCGCGCGGCGAGATGCCGAACAGCGCTGCGTCGAACTCCCCCGCGTCGCGCAGGAATCCGCCGGCCGTGGTGTACGAGGTGCCGGCGTTGTCCGGATCGGCGTGGTAGAGCCGCTTCAGGTCCCAGCCGCGATCCGTGGGGAAGTCGCCGATGGCGTCCCCGCCGGACGAGACGAACTCCCACAGCTCCTCGGGCGAGCTGATGCCGCCCGGGTAGCGGCAGCTCATCGCCACGATCGCCACCGGCTCGGACTCCTCGGCGGTGACCTCGCGCAGCCGTTGGCGGGTCTGCTGCAGCTCGGCGACGACGCGCGTCAGGTATTCGCGCAGCCGCTCTTCGTCCGCCATGACATCTCGCTTTCTCGTGACACCACAGGTCCCCGTACGGCTCAGGAGAGCCCGAGGTCCTGGTCGATGAGGTCGAACAGCTCCTGGTTGCTGGCCGCCCGCAGCCGGTCGGCCACCTCGGCGGTCTCCTCCCGGCGTTCCTCCGCGACGCCGAGCCGTTCGAGCAGGCTGTGCAGGCGCATCGTGATCCGCACCCGGCCGATGTCGTCCGGGTCGCGCAGCGCGAGGGCGATCTCCAACTGGTCCAGCTCCGCGAGGGTGGGCAGCGCCTCCACCGACGCCTCGTCGAGCAGTTCGGCCCGCAGGTGCTCGGCCAGCGCCTGTGGGGTCGGGTGGTCGAACACCACCGAGCTGGGCAGGCTCAGCCCGGTCGAACGGGCCAGCCGGCCCCGCAGCTCCACGGCGGTGAGCGAGTCGAAACCGAGGTCCCGGAAGGGCCGCCCGGCCTCCACCGCGTACGGGGTGTCGTGGCCGATGACCTCGCCCGCGGCGGTGCGGATGAGGTCGACCAGCAGCCGTACCTGTTCGGCCTGCGACAGCTCGCCGAGCCGCTTGCGCAGTTCGCCGGCGACCTGGTCGCCCTCCTCGGCGGTGGCACGCGCCGCCGCGGCCTGGGCGGCCACCTCGGCGATCTCGCTGATCAGCGGCCGGGGCCGGGCGGAGGCGAACACCGGCGCGAAGCGGTCCCAGTCGATGTCGGCGACGGTGAGGGCGGTGTCGTCGCCGTCGAGGCCGGCGCGCAGGGCGGCCATCGCCGGTTCCCGGTCGAGCAGGGACACCCCGCGCCGGCTCATGGCCGCGGCGTGCGCGTCGGTCACCATGCCGCCGCCGGCCCAGGGGCCCCAGTTCACCGAGAGGTGCCGGGCCCGCCCGGCAGGCCGGGACTGCGCCCAGGCGTCCAGGAAGGCGTTGCCGGCGGCGTACGCGCCGTGGTCGCCGACGCCCCAGACGGCCGCGATGGAGGAGAAGTGCACGACCAGGTCGAGCGGCTCCGGGTCGAGGAGCTCGCCGAGGTGCCGGGCGCCGGCGATCTTGCCGGAGACGACGTCGGCGAGTTCCGCCTCGGTCACGGCGGCGACCGGGTTGAGCCGGCCCACCCCGGCGGCGTGCACCACCGCGTGCACGGTCTCGCCGTCGGCACGCAGGGAGCGCACGAGGTCCGCGACCGCGTCCCGGTCGGCCAGGTCGCAGGCCAGCACCCGGGCCTCGGCGCCGAGGGCGGCCAGTTCCGCCACCGCCTCGTCGGCCCCGGGGGCGGCCGCGCCGCGCCGGCTGACCAGCAGCAGTCGCCGCGCGCCGTGCCGGGCGAACCAGCCTGCGGCGTACCGGCCGACGGCGCCGGTGCCGCCGGTGACCAGGACGGTGTCCGGTGCCTGCCAGCCGGCCGGTGCCTCGGCGCGGGGCGCGCGCTCCAGCCGCCGCAGGTACGTCCCGGATTCGCGCACCGCGAGCTGGTCCTCGTCGCCGGCGGCGGTGATGGCCGCCAGGACTCCCTCGGCGGCGGCGGTGTCCAGGGTGGCGGGCAGGTCCAGCAGGCCACCCCAGTGCCGGGGGTGTTCCAGCGCGGTCACCAGGCCGAGGCCCCACGTGGTGGCCTGGGCGGGGCGGGCGACGGGGTCGTCGGCGCCGGTGGCGACTGCCTGCCGGGTGAGCAGCCACAACGGTGCCGGGGGCAGGGCGTCCGTGACCGCCTGCACGAGGGCGAGGTTCGCGGTCAGGCCCAGCGGCACGGCCGGGCGCTCGGGGTGCGCCCGCTCGTCGAGGGCGAGCAGCGACACGATCCGGGCGGGCGCCGCGGCGGCGAGCTGCCCGGCGAGCGCGTTCCGGTCGGTCGTCGCCGGATCGACGACGATCTGCCGCACGTCACCGCCACGGGCGGTGAGCAGTTCGGCGAGCCGGTCGGCGACCGGCTGGCCGGTGCCGCTGTGCACAAGGGTCCAGGTGCCCTCGACGGCGCCCGCCGCGAGGGCCCGCGAACGCCAGGTGATCCGGTAGCGCCAGCCGCCGGCGAGGGTGTCCTCCCGCTGCCGGCGCCGCCACCGGTCCAGGTCCGGCAGCAGCTTCCGCAGCGGCCGGTCCGCGTCGAGTCCGAGCCGGCTGGCGAGTTCGTCGCCGTCGCCCGATGCCACGGCCCGCCAGAACGCCGAGTCGACGTCGTCGGGGGTGGTGGCGGGGGTGGGCCCCGGCGCCGCGTCGAGGGTCGGCCAGAACCGCTGGTGGGCGAACGCGTACGTGGGCAGGTCCACGTGGCCGCCACCGGGAAGCAGCGCCGGGAAACGTACGGGCATGCCGTGGCAGTACAGCTCGGCCACCGCGCCGAGCAGGGTGGTCACCTCGTCCTGGCCGGGCCGCTGCACGCCGGTCACGACGATCGGGGCGTCCACCGGCAGCGCGTCGGCGGTCAGTGCGGTCAGCACGGTGTCCGGCCCGACCTCCAGGAACCGGGTCACCCCGTGGGCGTGCAGGTGGGTGACGGTGTCGGCGAAGCGGACCGCCTCCCGGACGTGGCGCACCCAGTAGTCGGGAGTGCAGAGCTGCTCGGCGTCGACGACCGCGCCGGTCAGGTTCGACACCAGCGACACCGTCGGCGGGGCGTACGACAGGGTCGCCGCGACGGCCGCGAACTCGGCGAGCATCGGCTCCATCAACGGGCTGTGGAAGGCGTGGCTGACCCGCAGCCGCTTGGTGCGTACGCCGAGGTCGGCGAAGTGGGCGGCCAACCCGGCCAGCGCCTCGTCGGCGCCGGCGACGACGACGGCGGCCGACCCGTTCACGGCGGCGACGGCCGCCTGTCCCGGCGTGCCGTCCAGCGCCCGCAGCACGTCAACCTCGGGCGCGGCGACGGCCAGCATCCCGCCGCCGGCGGGCAGGGCCTGCATCAGCCGGCCCCGGTTGCCGACGAGCGCGCAGGCGTCGGGCAGGTCGAGCACCCCGGCGACGTGGGCCGCGCTGATCTCCCCGACGGAGTGCCCGGCCACGAAGTCGGGCCGGATCCCCCAGTGTTCGAGCAGCCGGAACAGCGCCACCTCGACGGCGAAGAGCCCGGCCTGGGTGAAGACCGTCTGGTCGAGCAGGTCGGCCTCGGCGGTGCCGGGCTCGGCGAACAGCACCGTGCGCAGCGGCCGCGGCAGGTACGCGTCCAGGTGCTGGCACGCCTCGTCGACGGCCGCCGCGAAGACGGGGAACGTCTCGTACAGGCGGCGGCCCATGCCGGCGTGCTGGGCGCCCTGGCCGGAGAAGAGCATCGCCAGCGCCCCGCCGGGCTCGGCGACGCCCCGGGTGAGCCCGGGGTGCTCCTGCCCGGCGGCGAGGGCCCGCAGGCCGCCGAGGGCGGCGTCGGCGTCCTCGGCGAGCAGCACCGCGCGGTGCCGCAGCGGGGAACGTCCGGTCGCCAGTGCCCGGGCCACGTCGGCGGCGGACGCGGCGGTCTGCGGCAGCCAGTCGGCCAGCCGGGCCGCCTGGGCCCGCAGGCTGTCGGCGGTGTCGGCCGAGACGACCCAGGGCAGCACCGGCGGCCCGGCGGCGGGGCGGGGCGTGCCGGTGTCGGCCGGCGGCGCGGCCGGCGCCTGTTCGAGGATGACGTGCACGTTGGTGCCGCTGACCCCGAACGACGACACGGCGGCCCGGCGAGGCCGCTCCACGTCCGGCCACGGCTGCGCCTCGGTCAGCAGCGCGACGGCGCCCGCCGACCAGTCCACGTGCGGCGACGGCTCGTCCACGTGCAGGGTGGGCGGCAGCAGGTCGTGCTGGAGCGCCAGCACCATCTTGATCACGCCGGAGACCCCGGCGGCGGCCTGGGTGTGGCCGATGTTCGACTTGACCGAGCCGAGCAGCAGCGGCCGGTCGGCGGGCCGGTCCCGCCCGTACGTGGCCAGGAGCGCCTGCGCCTCGATCGGGTCGCCGAGCCGGGTGCCGGTGCCGTGCCCGTCGACGGCGTCCACGTCGGCGGCGGTCAGCCGCGCGTTGGCCAGCGCCTGGTTGATCACCCGCTCCTGGGCGGGCCCGTTGGGCGCGGTCAGGCCGTTGCTGGCGCCGTCCTGGTTCATGGCCGAGCCGCGGACGACGGCAAGGATCCGCCGGCCGTCGCGCTGGGCGTCGGAGAGCCGCTGCAACATCACCAGGCCGACGCCCTCGCCCCAGCCGGTGCCGTCGGCGGCCCCGGCGAACGACTTGCACCGGCCGTCGAGGGCGAGCCCACGCTGCCGGGCGAACTCGAGGAACGGGCCGGGGGTGGCCATCACCGTCACGCCGCCGGCGACCGCGACGTCGCACTCGCCCTGCCGCAGGGACTGGCAGGCCAGGTGCAGCGCCACCAGCGACGACGAGCAGGCGGTGTCGACGCTGACGGCCGGGCCCTGCAACCCGAAGTGGTACGCCAGCCGACCGCTGATGACGGCGGCGACGTTGCCGGTGGCCTGGTAGCCCTCGGTCTCGACCCGGGCGGCCATCAGCAGCGTCGCGTAGTCCTGGCCGTTGGTGCCGACGAAGACGCCGGTGTTGGTCTCCCGCATGTCGGCCGGCGCGGTGCCGGCCCGCTCGAACAACTCCCAGGCGCTCTCCAGCAGCACCCGCTGCTGCGGGTCCATCACCATCGCCTCGCGCGGGGAGATGCCGAACAGGGCCGCGTCGAAGCCGGCGGCGTCGGTGAGGAAGCCGCCCTCCCGCACGTACGAGGTGCCGGGCCGGTCGGGGTCGGGGTCGTAGATGGCCGCCAGGTCCCAGCCCCGGTCGGCCGGGAACTCCGCGATGCCGTCGCGTCCCTCGGCGACGAGTCGCCACAGGTCCTCGGGGCCGGCGACGCCGCCGGGGTAGCGGCAGCTCATCGAGACGATGGCGATCGGCTCGTCCAGCGCGGTGGCGGCCCGGGTGGGAACCGCCGCCGGGCTGTCGTCGCCCGCGAGCCTGCCCGCCAGGTGCTCGGCGAGGGCGTCGGGCGTCGGGCGGTCGAACACCAGGGTCGCCGGCAGGTTCAGCCCCACCGCCTCGGCGAGCCGGTTGCGCATCTCGACGGCGCTGAGCGAGTCGAAGCCGATCTCCCGGAACGACCGGTCCGCAGCGAGCGCCTGCGGCGAGGCCAGCCGCAGCACCGCCGCCGCGTGGACCCGTACGAGGTCGAGCAGGACCCGGCGGCGCTCCGGCGCGGCGAGGCCGGCCAGCCGGCCGCGCAGCGGCGAGGCCGTGTCGGACGGGTCGGCGTCGCGCTGCCCGGCGGCGAGCAGTTGCGCCACCTCGGGGACGTCGGCGATCAGCGGCCGGGGGCGGGCCAGCGTGTAGGTCTGGAGGAACCGGTCCCAGGCGATGTCCGCCACGGTGAGCGTGGTGTCGCCGTCGTCGAGCGCCCCGGCCAGCACGGAGACCGCGAGGTCGGGGCGCATGGCCCGGACGCCCGAGCGGAACATCTGGTCGGCGGCGCCCTCGGCGTCGACCATGCCGCCGCCGTCCCAGGCGCCCCAGGCGATGGCGGTGGCGGCCCGGCCGCGCCGTCGCCGGTCCTCGGCGAGCGCGTCGAGGAAGGCGTTGGCGGCGGCGTAGCCGCCCTGGTGCCCGCCGCCCCAGACGCCCGCGCCGGAGGAGAAGAGCACGAACGCCGACAGATCGTCGCCGCACGCCTCGTCCAGGTTCACCGCGCCGGCCACCTTGGCCCGCAGGGCGTCGGCGAGGTCGGCCACGTCGGTGGCCGCGACCGGCGCGGCGTGGGCCACGCCCGCGGTGTGGAACACGGCCCCGACGCGGGTGCCCTGCCCGGCCAGCCGCTCGACGAGGGCCCGTACGGCGGCGGGGTCCGCGACGTCGCAGGCGGCCACGGTGACGGTGGCGCCGGCGGCGCGCAGTTCGTCGGCCAGCGCGTCGGCACCGGGCGTGGCGGGCCCCTGGCGGCCGGTCAGCACCAGCTCGCCGACGCCCTCGCGGGCCAGCCAGCGCGCGACCTGGGCCCCGATCGACCCCAGGCCGCCGGTGACCAGGACGGCGCCGCTGGCGGGACGCCAGTCCCCGGTCGCCGTCCGGTCGGCGCGGGCCCGGACCAGCCGCCGGGCGAACACCCCGGAGGGGCGCAGCGCCAGCTGGTCCTCGGCGTCGACGCCGGCCAGCACCGCCACGAGCCGGGCCCGGTCCCGGGGGTCCAGCGTCGTGGGCAGGTCGACGAGGCCACCCCAGCGGTCCGGGTGCTCCAGGGCGACCACCCGGCCGAGCCCCCAGAGCATCGCCTGCCGGGGGCGGTCGAGCTGGTCGGCCCGGCCGGTCGAGACCGCACCGGCGGTGGCGCACCACAGCGGCGCGGTGATTCCGGCGTCGCCGAGGGCCTGGACCAGTGCGTACGTGGCGGCGAGGCCCGCCGGGACGACCGGGTGGGCCGGGTGCGGCGCGTCGTCCAGGCCGAGCAGCGAGAGCACGCCGGCGACGGGCCCACCGGTACGCGCGAGCCGGTCGGCAAGCGCCTGCCGGTCCGGCTCCGTCGCGTCGATCCGGACGACCTCGGCCCCGCCCTCGCCCAGCACCCGGGCGACGCCGTCGGCCAGGGGGTGCTCGACGCCGGCGGCCGGCACGACCAGCAGCCAGGTGCCGGCGAGGGTGGCCTCCGCGACGGTCAGCGGCTTCCAGGTCACCCGGTAGCGCCACAAGTCGACGGTGGACTCTTCGCGGCGGCGCCGGCGCCACGAGGAGAGCAGCGGCAGCGCGGGGTCGAGGGAGCGGGCCGTGGCCTCGTCGATGCGCATCGCGGCGGCCAGCGCCTGTGCGTCGGCGCGTTCCACGGCCTCCCAGAATTTCCGGTCCGCCTCGTCGGCGACGGCGAGGGCGGGGGCGGTCGCTGACGTCGGCTGCGGCCAGTAGCGCTGGCGCTGGAAGGCGTACGTGGGCAGCGCGACCGGCGGGCCGGTGGGGGCGCCCAGGATCGCCGTCCAGTCGACCGGCACGCCGTGCACGTGCAGCCCGGCGAGGACCGTCAGCATGCGCTGCCAGCCACCGGCCAGGGTGTCCTCGGCGGCCACCACGACGGCGTCGTCGGCCCGCGCGCTCTCGCGGATCCCGGCGGCGAGCACGGACGCGGGAGCGGCCTCGAGGAAGACCCGGTGGCCCTCGTCGAGCAGGACGCGTAAGGCGTCGGCGTCGGCGTCGGCGTCGGCGGACAGTTCCCGGTACCACCGGGCGGCGTCGAGGCCGTCGGTGTCGACCCGTCCGCCGGTCACGGCCGAGTACAGCGGCACCTCGGCCGCCCCGAGGGTGGTCCCGGCCAGCGCGTCCGGGTCGGCGCCGGCCCGGCTGCCGAGGGTGATCGTCCTCGCCGCGTCCTCCAGCGACAGCGCGCCGGCCACGCAGGCGGCCGCGACCTCGCCGTGGGCGTGCCCGACCACGGCGGCGGGCCGGACGCCGAGCGAACGCCACCAGCGGGCCAGCGAAACCGCCACGGCCCACCGGACGGGGTGCGTCACCCGGGGGTCCGTCGCGGGCGGGGCACCGTCGGCACCGCGCAGCACGGCGGTGAGCGACCAGTCCACGTGGGGGGTGAGGGCCGCCTCGCAGGCGGCGATCACGGCGGCGAACTCCGGTGCCCGGTCCAGCAGCTCGACGGCCGTGGCGGGCCACGGGTCGCCGTGGCCGGGGAAGACGAGGACCGGGTCGCCGCCGCGCAGCGCGGTGCCGGTGACCGTGGCGGGGGTGGCCTCGCCGAGGCGGAGCGACTCCAAGGCGCGCGTCAGGCCGACTGTGTCGCGGCCGAGGACGACGGCGCGGTGCGCGAACGCGGTCCGGGTGGTGACCAGGGCGTGCGCGACGTCGGCCGGCGCCAGCTCCGGGTGTGCCGCGAGGTGCGCGCCCAGCCGGGCCGCCTGGTCGCGCAGCGCCGGAGCGTCCGCGGCGGAGAGCACCAGGGGTACGAGTCCGGCGCGCGGCCCGTCGGCGGCGCGCGCGTCGATCGTCTCGGCGGGTGGCTGCTCGATGATCACGTGCGCGTTCGTGCCGGAGATCCCGAACGACGACACCGCCGCCCGACGCGGACGGTCCACCCGCGGCCACGGGGTCGCCTCCGTAGCCAGGGCCACCGCCCCCGCCGACCAGTCCACATGCGGCGACGCCTCGTCCACATGCAACGTCGCCGGCACCAGACCGTACCGCATCGCCAACACCATCTTGATCACACCAGCCACACCCGCAGCCGCCTGCGTGTGCCCGATGTTCGACTTCACCGACCCCAACAGCAACGGCCGATCCTGCGGACGCTCCTGCCCGTAGGTGGCCAGCAGAGCCTGCGCCTCGATCGGGTCACCGAGGGTCGTGCCCGTGCCGTGTGCCTCGACGGCGTCCACGTCGGCCGGAGTCAGGCGGGCGTTCGCGAGGGCCTGGTGGATCACGCGCTGCTGCGAGGGGCCGTTCGGGGCGGTCAGGCCGTTGGACGCGCCGTCCTGGTTCACAGCCGTACCCCGCAGCACGGCGTGGATGCGCCGGCCTTCCCGCTGGGCGTCGGAGAGCCGCTGCACGAGCAGGACACCCACGCCCTCGCTCCAGCCGGTGCCGTCGGCCGAGGCGGCGAACGACTTGCACCGGCCGTCCTGCGACAGACCACGCTGACGCGAGAACTCGATGAACGTCCCCGGCGTCGCCATCACCGTCACACCACCGGCCAACGCCAGATCACACTCACCCGACCGCAACGCCTGCGCGGCGAGGTGCAGCGCCACGAGGCTGGAAGAACAAGCGGTGTCGACGGTGACCGCAGGGCCCTCGAGGCCGAACGTGTACGCCACCCGCCCGGACAGCACGCTGCCCGAGTTGCCGGTGCCGACGTAGCCCTCCACCTCGCCGGCCAGCTCCATGAGCTGCGACGCGTAGTCGTGGTACATGACCCCGGCGAACACACCCGTCCGGCTGCCCCGCAACCGCTGCGGGTCCAGCCCTGCCGACTCGAACGACTCCCACGACGCCTCCAGCAGCAGCCGCTGCTGCGGATCCATCGCCAGAGCCTCACGCGGCGAGATCCCGAAGAACGCCGGGTCGAACGCACCCGCGTCATACAGGAAGCCGCCGTGGCGCGTGTACGACGTGCCGGGGTGGTCGGGGTCGGGGTCGAACAGGCTCTCCAGGTCCCAGCCACGGTCGGTGGGGAACTCCCCGATCCCCTCCCCGCCGGCGGCCAGCAGCGCCCACAACTGGTCGGGCGTCTCGACGCCGCCCGGGTAGCGGCAGGCCATGCCGACGATGGCGAGCGGCTCGTCGGCGCGGGTGGTGGTCCGCGCGCCCGGCGCGGCGGGACCGCCGGCGGCACCGGCGAGTTCGGCGTGCACGTGGACGGCGAGCACCTGCGGCGTCGGGTAGTCGAACACCAGCGTCGAGGGCAGCCGCAGGCCGGTGGCCGCGTTCACGCGGTTGCGCAGGTCGACGGCGGTCAGCGAGTCGAAGCCCAGCTCGCGGAACGCCCGGTCGGCAGGCACGGCTTCCGCCCCGCCGTGCCCGAGCACCTGCGCGACGAGGCCGCGTACCAGCACGTCGACCTGGGCGCGCGCCTCATCGGCGGTCAGGCCACCGATACGGGTCGCCCAGGTGGTGCCCTGTCCCGCCTGGCGCCGGATCGTGGTCGTACCGATCAGGTTGCGGAGCATCGGCGGCACCGGGCCGGCGCCGACGGCGGCCCGGAGGGCGGCCAGGTCGATCACGGCGGGCACCAGGGCGGGGCGGTCTGCGGTGAGCGCCGCGTCGAACAGGCGCAACCCGGTCTCGGCGCTCATCGCCGTGAGGCCGCCCCGCGCCGATCGCGCCCGGTCGGCGTCGTCGAGGGACGCGGCCATGCCGGCGGTGTCCCACATGCCCCAGGCGAGGCTGACGGCAGGCAACCCGAGCTGCCGCCGGTAGACCGCCAGGGCGTCGAGGAACGCGTTACCCGCCGCGTACGCCGACTGACCCGGCGAACCCAGCACACCCGCAACCGACGAGAACACCACGAACAGATCGAGACCCAGACCCGCCGTCGCCTCGTGCAGGAACCAACCCGCCGACACCTTCGGCGCCAGCACCGCACGAAGCCGCTCGGCGGTCAGCCCCTCGACTACGCCGTCGTCCAGGACACCGGCGGTGTGCACCACACCCGCCAGCCGGCCCCCAGCGGAAACCTCCGCCACCAGGGCGGACGCCTGATCCCGGTCCGTCACGTCGCAGGCGACCACCCGCACCGACGCACCCAGCGCGGTCAGCCGCTCCGACAACTCACCGGCACCCGCAGCCGCCGGGCCACGACGCGACACCAGCACCAGCGACCGCACGCCGTACGCCGACACCAGATGCTCCGCGACCAATGCCCCGAGCGCACCCGTACCACCGGTCACCAGCACCGCACCGTCACCCACGACCGGCGTCTCCAGCGACGCCGGGGCGACCGCGCGCACCAGACGCGGTACGAACACCTCACCCGCACGCACCGCGACCTGACCACCGAACGCCACCGGCTCGTCGGCCACGGAAGTCAGCACATCCAGCAGCCCGGCGTCCACGTCACCGTCGACGTCCGCCAGGACGATGCGACCCGGGTGTTCCGACTGCGCCGAGCGCAGCAGACCCCAGACCGCCGCTGCGGCCAGGTCGGTGACCCGGTCTCCGTCCCCGACCGACACCGCACCCCGGGTCACCACGACCAACCGCGACTCCGCCAGCGCGTCGGCCGCCAGCCAGGACCGCACCGTCGCCAGCATCTGCGACGTCGCCGCCCGCACCGACTCGGGGCCGTTGTCGACGGCGGCGGCGGGCATCTCACCGGGGGCCGAAGCAGGTTCCGTCCCGACATGAAGGGCCCGGCGCAGGCCACCCGCCGGCACCAGCAACAGACGCGGCGCCACACCCGACGCCACGGCGACCGCCTCGACGTCGGCGTACACCGGCAGCTCAGCGACGGCCGGCAGGTCGGCGGCGGCGGCGGGCGAGCCCAGCAGCGCCCACCCGGAGGCCTCCCCGGCTGGGGCGACCTCCTGGGCCTGCCAGGTGAGTTCGAACAGCGACCGGGCCGACGCGTCCGGGGACGACGACACCCCGGTCAGCTCGCGCAGGGCGAGGGTGTCGACCGAGACCACGGCCGCGCCCGACTCGTCGCACGCGACCAGACGCACCGCCAAACCCGCGCGCGTGAGCCGCACCCGCAGCACCCGCGCACCCGAGGCATACACCTGCACACCCTCGAACGCGAACGGCACCCGCGGCCCACCCGAGCCCTCCAAGCCGGGCAGCAACCCGATCGGATGCAGCGCGGCGTCCAGCAGCGCCGGGTGCACGCCGAACCCCGCGGCGTCACCGGCCACCTCGTCCGGCAACGCCACCTCGGCGTACACGTCCTCGCCGACGGTCCACACCCGGCGCAGCCCCCGGAACACCGGCCCGTACGACAGGCCGTGCTCCGCCAGGGTCGGGTACCAGCCCGCCACGTCCACCTCGACGCCGTCGACCGGCGGCCACTCCCCCACGCCCGGCTCGTCGGCCGACGCCGGCTCCAGCACACCCTCCGCATGCCGCACCCACTCCGGGTCGGCGGCCTCCTCGGGCTGCGAGTGCACGGTCACCGATCGCACGCCGGTCTCGTCGGCCGCGCCGACGCGCACCTGCACCCGCACCGCACCCGCCTGCGGCAGCACCAGCGGCGCCGCCACGGTCAACTCCCGCACCCGCGACGCACCCACCTCGTCACCCGCCCGCACCGCCAACTCCACCAGAGCGGCGCCCGGCACGATCACCGCGCCGGAGACGACGTGGTCGGCGAGCCAGGCGTGCGTCGACGTCGAGAGGCGGCCGGTCAGCACCACCATGTCCGC
The DNA here is from genome assembly GCF_001029515.1 of Micromonospora sp. RV43. NCBI lineage: Bacteria > Bacillati > Actinomycetota > Actinomycetes > Micromonosporales > Micromonosporaceae > Micromonospora > Micromonospora sp. RV43. Next base: position 13,545 of record NZ_LEKG01000053.1, read on the forward strand.
GCCGGCCACGGAGACGGCCGCGGCGAGCAGCGGATGCCCGGCCACACCGAGGCCCGCCCCGGACACGTCCGTCCAGCGGCCCGCCGGCTCCAGCCAGTAGCGCTGGTGCTGGAAGGCGTACGTCGGCAGGTCCAGGTGCCGGCCGCCGGCCCGGCCGAGCAGGTCCGCCCAGCCGACGGTCACGCCGTGCACGTGCAGCGCTGCGAGGGCTTCCAGGAGGGCCTGCGGCTCGGGGCGGTCGTGGCGCGACGCGGATACCAGCAGAGGCGCCGGTTCGTCGTCCGAGCGCTCGGCGAGGCAGTTCTGCGCCATGGCGGTCAGGACGCCGTTCGGTCCGACCTCGAGGTAGGTGTCGACGTCCCCGGCGCGCAGGCAGTCGACGGCGTCGGCGAAGCGCACGGTGCCGCGTACGTGGCGCACCCAGTAGCCCGGGTCGCAGAGCTGGTCGGCGTCGGCGACGCGGCCGGTCAGGTTCGACACCACCGGGATCGTCGGCGGCCGGAACGTCAGCCCCTCGGCGACGGCCGCGAACTCGGCCAGCATCGGGTCCATCCGCGCGCTGTGGAAGGCGTGGCTGACCCGCAGGCGGCGGGTCTGCACGCCCCGCTCGGACCACACCCGCTGCACCTCGTCGATGGCCTCGGCGTCGCCCGCCACCACCACGGCGGCGGGGCCGTTCACGGCGGCCACGTCCAGCCGGCCGGTCATCCCCGCCAGGGAGGCGGCCACCGCGGCCTCGTCGGCTGCCACGGCGAGCATGCCGCCGCCCGCCGGCAGGGCCTGCATCAGCCGACCCCGCGCCGCGACCAGCGCGCACGCGTCGGCCAGGGAGAGCACGCTCGCCACGTGCGCCGCCGCGATCTCACCGATGGAGTGCCCGGCCACCAGGTCCGGCGCGACACCGAACGACTCGACCAGGCGGAACAGGGCCACCTCGACGGCGAACAGCCCCGCCTGGGTGAACACCGTCTGGTCCAGCAGCTCCGCCTCGGGCGTGCCCGCCCCGGCGAAGAGCACCTCGCGCAGCGGGCGCGGCAGCAGCGGGTCGAGGTGAGCACACACCTCGTCCAAGGCGGCGGCGAAGACCGGGAAGGCCACGTACAGCTCACGACCCATACCGGCGCGCTGCGCGCCCTGGCCGGAGAAGAGGAAGGCCACCCGGCCGCGCGGCGCCGACGCACCGGTGGTGACGGTGCCGGCCGGCTCGCCTGCGGCGAGGGCCCGCAGCCCGGCGAGCAGGTCGTCCGCGTCGCCGGCCAGGACGACCGCGCGGTGCTCCAGTCCCGCGCGACTGACCGAGGAGACGGCGACGTCGACCGGGCGCGGGGAGTCGGCGCGGGCGAGGTGGTCGGCCCAGCGGCCGGCCTGCCCGGCGAGCGCCTCGGGCGTACGGGCGGAGAGGAACACCGGGGCGAGCGGAAGCGCCACCGGCGCGTCGGCGGCGGACGGGGCCTCCTCCGTGGACGGGGCGTCGTCGACGGGCGCCTCCTCCAGGATGACGTGCGCGTTCGTACCGCTGATGCCGAAGGACGACACGGCGGCCCGGCGCGGCCGGTCGGTGGCCGACCACGTGCGTGCCTCGGTCAGCAGCGAGACCTGCCCGGCGGACCAGTCGATGTGCGGGGAGGGCTCGTCGACGTGCAGGGTGGCGGGCATGGTGCGGTGCCGGATCGCCTCGATCATCTTGATCAGGCCGGCGGCACCGGCGGCAGCCTGGGTGTGGCCCAGGTTCGACTTGACCGAGCCCAGCCAGAGCGGCCCGCCTTCGCCCCGGTCCTGCCCGTACGTGGCCAGCAGTGCCTGTGCCTCGATGGGGTCGCCGAGGGTGGTGCCGGTGCCGTGCGCCTCGACCACGTCGATGTCGGCCGGCGAGAGCCGGGCGTTGGCGAGAGCCTGCCGGATGACCCGCTCCTGTGACGGTCCGTTGGGCGCGGTGAGCCCGCTGCTGGCGCCGTCCTGGTTGACGGCGCTGCCCCGGACCACGGCGAGGATCCGGCGGCCGTCGCGGCGAGCGTCGGAGAGCCGTTGCAGGAGCAGCACGCCGACGCCCTCGGACCAGCCGGTGCCGTCGGCGGCGGCGGCGAAGGACTTGCAGCGGCCGTCCGAGGCCAGGCCCCGCTGGCGGGAGAAGTCGGCGAACGTGCCGGGGGTGGACATCACGGTGACGCCGCCGGCGAGCGCGAAGTCGCAGTCCCGCTGGCGCAGCGACTGCGTGGCGAGGTGCACGGCGACCAGCGACGACGAGCACGCCGTGTCCACAGTGACGGCTGGGCCCTCCAGCCCGAATGTGTACGCCACCCGCCCGGACACCACGCTGCCGGAGTTGCCGGTGCCGATGTAGCCCTCGACGCCGTCGGGCAGGTCCAGCACCCGCGACGCGTAGTCGTGGTACATGACCCCGGCGAAGACGCCGGTCCGGCTGCCGCGCAGCGCCTGCGGGTCGATGCCGGCGTGCTCGAACGCCTCCCAGGAGGTCTCCAGCAGCAACCGCTGGTGCGGGTCCATCGCCAGGGCCTCGCGGGGGCTGATGCCGAAGAAGCCCGGGTCGAACTGCGGCGCGTCGTAGAGGAAACCACCCTGGCTGCTGGTCGACGTGCCCGGGTTGTCCGGGTCGACGTCGAAGAGCCGCTCCAGGTCCCAGCCCCGGTCGGCCGGGAAGTCGCCCACCCCGTCGCCGCCCCGGTCGACGAGGTCCCACAGCTCCGCCGGGCTGGACACGCCGCCCGGGAACCGGCACGCCATGCCGATGACTGCCATCGGCTCGCGGTCCTTGGCCTCCACCTCGCGTACCCGCCGGCGCGCGTCGCGCAGGTCGGCAGTCGCACGCCGGAGGTAGTCGAGGAACTCTGCCTCAGTGGGCATCGGGCCACTCCGTATCGGGGTTCGAGGTGTGCGACATGCCGGATCAGGCCGAGCCGAACTCTTCGTCCAGCAGGCTGAAGATCTCCTCGGCGGAGGCCGACTCGAGGCTGGCGCCCTCGTCGGCGGCGGAGTCCGCACCGGACTCGGTGTAGGTCCACAGGGAGAGCAGTTCACGCAGCCGGGCGCCGACGGCGGCCCGGTCGGTGTCGGCAGAGGCCACCGCCCGCATGGCGTGCTCCAGCTTGTTCAGCTCGCCGAGCACCGTCAGCGCGGAGGTGCTCCGCTCCGCCAGCAGCGCGCCCCGCAGGTACTCGACCAGCGCGGCCGTGGTCGGCCGGTCGTAGATCAGCGTGGACGGCAGCCGCAGCCCGGTGGCCGCGTTGAGCCGGTTGCGGAACTCGACCGCGGTCAGCGAGTCGAAGCCCAGCTCGACGAAGCCGCGCTCGACGTCGATCGAGCGGATCGACGCGTAGCCGAGGACCGCGGCGGCGTGGGTCCGCACCAGGTCGGAGAGCACCTGGTCGCGATCGGCCTCCGCCGTGGCGGCGAGGGTCTCCCGCAGCGCCTCGGCCGGATCGCGTTCGGCGGCCCGTACCGCGCCGGTCGTCGCCGGCCGCACCAGCGACCGCAGCACGGGCGGCACCGCCGCCGGCCCGTGCCGGCCGATCAGGGCGAGGTCCAGGTTGACCGGTACGACCACCGGCTCGGCGAAGCGCAGGGCCTCGCTGAACAGGTCCATGCCCTCCTCGGCGCCGAGCGGCACGAAGCCGCCCCGGTTCATCCGGGCCTCGTCGACGTGCCCGGTCCGCCCGTCGCCGGTGTCGTTGACCCACGGGCCCCAGGCCAGCGAGAGCGCCGGGAGTCCCCGGTCGCGCCGGTGCTGGGCGAGGGCGTCGAGGAAACAGTTCGCCGCCGCGTGGTTGGCCTGCCCGGGGCCGCCGAACAGGCCGGCCGCCGAGGAGAAGAGCACGAACGCAGCCAGGTCCAGCTTCTCGGTCAGCTCGTGCAGGTGCCACGCCGCGTCGACCTTGGGACGCAGCACGGCGTCGAAGCGCTCCGGGGTGAGCGCGGGCAGGACGCCGTCGTCGAGTACCCCGGCGGCGTGCACCACGCCGGTCAGCGGCTGGTCGGCGGGGAGTTCATCGACCAGCAGGGCGAGCGCATCGCGGTCGGTGACGTCGCAGGCGGCCACCCGGGCGGTGGCACCCAGCCCGGCCAGGTCGTCGACCAGCGCGGCGACGCCCGGTGCGTCCGCCCCGCTGCGGCTGACCAGCAGCAGGTGCCGTACGTCATGGCGGGTGACGAGCCGCCGTGCCACGAGCCGCCCGAGCAGACCGGTCGCCCCGGTCACCAGGACGGTGCCGGCGGCCAGGTCGGGGCCGGGCGCCTCGGCCGGGGGCGGGCCGAGCCGGGTCAGCCGGGGCACCCGGAGCTGCCCGGCACGTACGGCGAGCTGGGGTTCGCCCGTGGCCAGGGCCGCCGGCAGCAGCGCGGCGGCCGGGGCGTCGTCGACGTCGAGGAGCACGATCCGGTCGGGGTTCTCCGACTGGGCGGAGCGCAGCAGGCCCCAGGCGGTGGCGGCCGGCACGTCGGCGATCCGCTCGTCCGGGTCGACCCGGACCGCGCCGCGGGTGACCACCACCAGCCGGGCGGCGGTGAGGGACTCCTCGGCGAGCCACTGCTGGGCCAGCGCGAGCATCCGGTGGGCGACCCGGTGCGCCTGGGCGGCCGGGTGTGGCTCGCCGGCGGCGGTTCCGGCGCAGGTCACCACCACCGCGTCGGGTGCGGCGGCACCAGCGCGTACGTCGGCGACCAGCGTCGACAGGTCCGGGTGCCGGTCGGCGCCGGGCCAGTCGTCGCCGAGGGCGACGAGCCGGGACGTGCCGTCGGCGCGGCCGGTGGCGGGGGCGACCCAGTCGAGGCGGTGCAGGGACCGGCTGGCCGAGCGGCGGGCGGCGCTGAGCTGCTCGCCGGAGATGGGCCGCAGGACCAGACCGTCGACGGAGGCGACCGGGGTCGCGCCCGTGTCGGTCACGGTCAGGGCCACGGAGCCGGCGTCGGTGGCGCGCAGCCGGATCCGCAGTTCGCGGGCGCGGGTGGGCCGGATGGTCACGCCCGACCAGGTGAACGGCAGGCCCGGGCGGATGTCGGGGCCGCCCTCGGGGGCCGGCGGGCCAGCGGTGGGCTCACCAGCCGTGGCGCTGGCGCCGATGGCGTGCAGCGCCGCGTCCATCAGGGCCGGGTGCACGGAGAAGGCCGTGGTGTCGGTGGACGCGTCGGCGTCCAGCGCGACCTCGGCGAGGATGTCCCGGCCCGAGCGCCAGGCGGCGCGCAGCGCCCGGAAGGTGGGGCCGTAGTGGTAGCCCTGGGCGGCGAGCCGGGCGTAGAGCCCGTCGAGGGCGATCGGCTCGGCGTCGGCGGGCGGCCACACGGCGGCCGGCACGGGGTCCGGGTCGACGGTGTCGGCGAGCTGGCCGGAGGCGTGCCGCTGCCAGGCCCGGGAACCGTCGGGTCCGGTGTCGTCGTCGCGCCGGGTGTGGACGGCGACGGGCCGGTGCCCGGTCTCGTCCGGCGGGCCGACGCGGACCCGCAGGTCGATTCCTCCCTCGGTGGGGATCGCCAGCGGCGCCTCCAGGTTCAGCTCGGCGACGGTCGCCGCGCCGGCCTGCCGGCCGGTCCAGGACGCCAGCTCCACAAGCGCCGTCCCGGGCAGCAGCACCGTGCCCAGCACGGCGTGGTCGGCCAGCCAGGGGTGGGTGGCGAGGGTGATCCGGCCGGTGAACAGCAGGCCCTCGTCGCCGGGCAGGTCGGCCACCGCGCTGAGCAGCGGGTGGTCGACCACGTCGAGGCCCACTGCGGGCAGGACCGAGCGGTGCGCGCCGGTGCGCTCCAGCCAGAAGCGGTTCCGGTCGAAGGCGTACGTGGGCAGGTCGACGGGCTCGGCCTCGGGCAGCAGCCGGCGGTGGTCCACCGCCAGGCCGAGGGTGTGCGCGGTGGCGAGGCCGGTCAGCAGCCGGGTGGCGGCGTCGTCCGACCCGGCGAGGGTCTCCAGGACGTGGCCGGTGGCGCCGGTCGCGTCGAGGACGGCGGCGACCCGGTCGGTCAGCGCCGGCTCCGGCGAGATCTCCACGAATGTCACGTGTCCGGCCGCGACGGCGGCGCGCAGGGCGGCGTCGAGCCGCTCCGGTCCCCCGGCGATATCGGCCGGGCGGTCGGCGCCGGAGGCGGTCGGCGCCGCTCCGAGGCCGGCCGGGTCGGCACCGGGGCCCGCCCGGTCGACACCAAGGCCGGTCAGGTCGGCCCAGTGGTCGACACCGAGGCGGGCCGAATCGGCCCAGTCGCCGGTGAACGTGGAGGCCAGCCGGGCGGTCCCCGGCTGCGGGGCGAGCCCCGCGAGGGCGGCGCGGAGGCCGTCGTGGTCCAGGTGGCCGGCGGCGGCGCGGGCCCGCAACGCCACCGTGCGGGCGGCGTCGGGCAGGGACAGCAGGCCCGCCACGTACGCGGCCACGACCTCGCCGTCGCCGTCGCCGACGACAGCGGCGGGGGTGACGCCGGCGTGCCGCCAGACGGCGGCGAGCGCCACCCCGACGGCGAACCGCACGGGCCGGGCCAGCTCCGGCCGCTCGCCCCAGGAGGCGTCCGCGCCGGTGAGCAGGGCGGCCGGATCGACGTCGACCCAGGGCGCGAGGGCCTGCCGGCACTCGGCGAGGGTGTCGTCGAAGACCGGGCAGCGGCCCACCAGTGCGGCCGCCGCCCCCGCCGGGGTGGCGCCCGGGAAGACGAACACCGGGCCTGCGCCGTGGTTGGCGACGGTGCCGGTCACGACGTTGCCGGCCGGGGTGCCGGCGGCGAGCGCGTCCAGGCCGGCCAGCAGCTCGCCGGGGGTCGCGCCGAGCACGGCGGCGCGCCGGTCGAACGCCGAGCGGGTCGCGGCGAGCGACCAGCCGACCGCCGCCGGGGCGAGGCCGGGGTGCGCGCGCAGGTGCCGGGCCAGCCGGGACGCCTGCGCGGCCAGGGCCGAGGTGGAGCGGGCCGAGACGGGCCAGGCCACCACGTCGGCGGTGAGCAGCCCGGCGGCGCGTTCCCCCTCCGCAGCGGCTGCGGGCGGCATCGGTGCGTCGCCCGGCTCGGCGTCGGCGGGCGCGTCGGCGGGCGCGTCGGTGGGCAGCTCGACGACCACGTGGGCGTTCGTGCCGGAGATGCCGAACGAGGAGACCGCCGCGCGGCGGGGCCGGTCGACGGCCGGCCACGGCCGGGACCGGGTCACCAGCTCCACGTCGCCGGCCGACCAGTCGATGTGCGGCGACGGCTCGTCCACGTGCAGCGTCGCCGGTACGGTCCCCTCCCGCATCGCCAGCACCACCTTGATCACGCCGGCCACACCGGCGGCGGCCTGCGCGTGGCCCATGTTCGACTTGACCGAGCCCAGCAGCAGCGGGCCGGCGTCGCCCCGGTCCTGCCCGTACGTCGCCAGCAGCGCCTGCGCCTCGATCGGGTCACCGAGGACGGTGCCGGTGCCGTGCGCCTCGACGACGTCCACGTCGGTGACCGCCAGCCCGGCGCCGGCCAGCGCCTGCCGGATCACCCGCTGCTGGGAGGGGCCGTTGGGGGCGGTCAGGCCGTTCGATGCGCCGTCGGAGTTGACGGCGGAGCCGCGGACGACGGCGAGGACGCGGCGGCCCTGCCGCCGGGCGTCGGAGAGCCGCTGCACGAGCAGCATGCCGACGCCCTCGGACCAGCCGGTGCCGTCCGCCGTCGCGGCGAAGGACTTGCACCGCCCGTCGGAGGCGAGGCCGCCCTGGCGGGAGAACTCCTGGAACGCCGTCGGGGTGGCCATCACGGCCACGCCGCCGGCCAGCGCCAGGTCGCACTCGCCGCGCCGCAGCGCCGCCCCGGCGAGGTGCAGCGCCACCAGCGACGAGGAGCAGGCGGTGTCGACGGTGACGGCGGGGCCCTCCAGCCCGAGGGCGTACGCGACCCGGCCGGAGATGACGCTGTGCGCGGCGCCCGTCATCAGGTAGCCCTCGACGCCCTCGGGGACCTCGGTCAGGCCCGTGCCGTAGCCGGAGGTGGAAGCGCCCACGAAGACGCCCGTACGGCTGCCGCGCAGCGACGCGGGGTCCACCCCGGCCCGCTCCAGTGCCTCCCAGGACGTCTCCAGGGTGAGCCGCTGCTGCGGGTCCATGGCGAGGGCCTCGCGGGGCGAGATCTCGAAGAAGGCGGGGTCGAAGTCCGCCACGTCGTGGAGGAAGCCGCCCGCCGGCGGGTGCGTCCCCTCGGCCGGCTCGGGTATCTCCCAGCCCCGGTCGGTGGGAAACGGCGAGATGGCGTCCACGCCGTCGGCGACGAGCCGCCAGAACGCCTCCGGCCCGTCGACGCCGCCGGGGTAGCGGCAGGCCATGCCGACGATCGCGACGGGCTCGTCGGCATCGACGACGACGGTCTGCGGGGCGGCGGCCGGGGCGGCGCCGGAGACCAGCTCGCGCAGGTGCGCGGCCAGCTCGGCGGGGGTCGGGTAGTCGAAGACCAGTGTGGTGGGCAGCCGCAGGCCGGTGGCCGCGTTCAACCGTCCCCGGAAGTCCACGGCGGTCAGCGAGTCGAAGCCGAGGTCCTTGAACGGGCGGCCGCGCAGCTCGTCGGGGGTGGCGTGGCCCAGCACCGCCGCGGTCTGCTCGTTGACCAGGCGCAGCAGCTCCCGCTCCTGCTCCGCGGCCGGGAGCGCCGCGAGGTGGCGCAGCGGCGCGGCGACCCCGTCCGCCGGCGTGGCGGCCTCCTCCTGCGCGACGAGCGCCCGCACCTGCGGCAGGTCGCCGAGGAACGGGCTGGGCCGGGCCACTGTGAACGCGGGGTGGAACCGGCTCCAGTCGACGTCGGCGACGGTCACGCAGGGCGTGGGCCGGCGCAGCGCCCGGTCGAGGGCGACGAGCGCCTTCTCCGGGTCGACGGGCGGCAGGCCCATCCGGTTGAGCTGCTCGGTGGCGACGTTCTCGGCGGCCATGCCGTGCGCGCCGCCCCAGGCCGTCCAGGACACGGCGGTGGCCGGCAGGCCCCGGTCGCGCCGGTTGACGGCCAGGCCGTCCAGCAGAGAGTTGCCGGCGCCGTACGCGCACTGCCCGGCGCTGCCCCACACGCCGGAGATGGAGGAGAACATGACGAACGCGGCGAGGTCGCGCTCGGCGAGGCAGGCGTCGAGGTGCAGGGCGCCGAGCACCTTGCCCGCGACGACGTGGGAGAACTCGTCGAGGGTGGTGTCGGTGATCGGGGTGAGCTGGTCGGTGCCGGCGGCGTGCACGACCGCCGTCAGGTCGGGCAGCGAGCCGACCAGGTCCGCCACGGACCGCCGGTCGGTGACGTCGCAGGTGGCGGCGGTGACCCGCCCGTCGGCGCCGTACCGGTCGAGCAGGTCCGCCACGGCGGGGGCGGCGGCGCCCCGGCGGCTGGCCAGGACCACCCGCCCGGCGCCCCGGTCGAGCAGCCAGCGGGTGACGTGGCCGCCGAGGGCGCCGGTGCCGCCGGTGACCAGGACGGCGCCGGACCACCAGTCGCCGGCGGGGTTCTCGTCGGTCGCCGGCGGGGCCGGCGTGAGCCTCCGGGCCCAGGTTCCGCCGGGGCGCACGGCCACCTGGTCCTCGCCGCCGTGGCCGGCCAGCACGGCGGCGAGCCGCCGGGTGATGGCGGCGTCGACGGTGGCCGGCACGTCGACCAGGCCGCCCCAGCGGTGCGGTTGCTCGACGGCCGCCGCGCGGCCGAGGCCCCAGACCTCGGTCTGCAGCGGGTGCGCGACCCGGTCGCCCGGGGCCGCCGCCACCGCGCCGCTGGTGACGCACCACAGCGGCGCCACCAGGTCCAGGTCGGTCATCGCCTGGACGAGGGCGAGGGTGCCGGCGGCGGCGAGGGTCACGCCGGGGTGCTCGGGCAGCAGCCGGTCCTGGCCGGCGACGACGGCGAGCACGCCGTCGACACCGCGGTCGCCGGTCAGCATCCGGAGCCGGGCGGCGAGCGCCGCGCGGTCCAGGTCCGCGGCGCCGACGCGTAGCACCAGCGGCTCGGCGTCGCCGAAGAGCCCGGCCAGGCCGTCGGCCCACGCCGGCGCGTCCTCGGCGGGCAGCACAACCAGCCAGCGGCCCGCCGGGGCGTCGCCGTCCCCGACCGGCACGGGCTGCCAGCTCACCTGGTACGACCACCCGTCCACGAGGGAGCGTTCCCGCCGGGACCGGCGCCAGGAGGACAGCGCGGGCAGGGCCGGCAGCAGCGCCCGTACCTGCTCGTCGTCGCCCAGCTCGCCGCGCAGCGTGTCGACGTCCGCCTGCTCCAGGGCGGTCCAGAACTCGTCGTCGCCGTCGGAGGAGGCGGTGCCGGGGCCGGCGGGCGGCGGCTCGGGCCAGAAGCGCCGGCGGCGGAAGGCGTACCCGGGCAGCGGCACCCGCGCGGTCTCGGCGCCCGCGTACAGCCGGGTCCAGGCGACCTCCACCCCGCCGACGTGCAGCTCGGCGAGGGCGGTGAGCGCCGACGTGGGCTCGGGGCGGTCGCGGCGCAGCAGCGCCACGGCGGCGGTCTCGTCGTCGGCCAGGACGTCGCGGGCCAGCGCGGTGAGCACCCCGCTGGGGCCGACCTCCAGGAACGTACGCACGCCCAGGGCCCGCAGCTGCTCGACGCCGTCGGCGAAGCGGACCGCCTCCCGCACGTGCCGCACCCAGTACTCGGCGGTGCGGATCTCGTCGGCGTCGGCGACGGCGCCGGTCAGGTTCGACACGATCGGCAGCGCCGGCGGTTGCAGCTCCAGCCGGCGCACCACGGCGGCGAACTCGGCGAGCATCGGTTCCATCAGCGGGCTGTGGAAGGCGTGGCTGACCCGCAGCGGCCTGGTGCGTACGCCCTGGTCGGCCCAGCGGCGTTCGAGTTCCTCGACGGCGTCGGCGGCGCCGGAGACGACGACGGCGGTGGGCCCGTTGACGGCGGCCACGGCGACCCGGTCCTCGACGTCGGCCAGAGCGGACCGGACGGCGTCGGCGGGGAGCTGGACGGCCAGCATCGCGCCGCCGGCCGGCAGGGCCTGCATCAGCCGGCCCCGGGCGGCCACCAACGTGGCGGCGTCGGGCAGCGACAGCACGCCGGCCGCGTGCGCGGCGGAGAGCTCGCCGATCGAGTGGCCGAGCAGCACGTCCGGGACGACCCCCCAGCTCTCCAGGAGCCGGAACAGCGCGACCTCGACGGCGAACAGACCGGCCTGGGTGTAGAGGGTCTGGTTGAGCAGTCCGGCCGCCTCGTCGCCCTCGGGCGCGAAGAGCACCGGGGCGAGCGGGCGGGGCAGGTGCCGGTCCAGCTCGGCGCAGACCTCGGCCAGTGCCCGGTCGAAGACGGGGAACGCGGCGGCCAGCTCGCGGCCCATGCCGCTGCGCTGCGCGCCCTGGCCGGAGAAGAGGAACGCGAGCTTGCCGCCGCGCGGACCCGCGCCGGTGACCAGGCCCGGGGCGTCGCCGCCGGCGGCCAGCGCGCGCAGGGCGGCGGCCAGGTCGGCGCGGTCGGTGGCGAGCAGTACGGCGCGGTGCTCCAGGCCGGCCCGGGTGCTCGCCGACGACCAGCCGACGTCGGTCAGCCGCAGCCCGGGGCGGTCGTCGAGCCAGTCGGCCCAGCGGGTGGCCTGCGCGGTCAGGGATCCGGCGTCGCGGGCGGAGACCAGCACCGGCACGAGGCCGGCCCCGTCGACCGGGGCGGTGCCGGGCGCCGTGACCGGGTCGGTCTCGGAGGCGGAGCCGTCCGGGGCGTCCGCCGGGGCCGGGTCGGCGGCGGGTGCCTCCTCGATGATCACGTGGGCGTTGGTGCCGCTCATGCCGAAGGAGGAGATGCCGGCGCGGCGGGGCCGCTCCCCGGCGGGCCACGGCTGCGGCTCGGTGGCCAGCGACACCGCGCCGGCCGTCCAGTCCACGTTGGGCGTCGGCTCGTCGACGTGCAGGGTGGCGGGCACGGTGTCGTGCCGCAACGCCATCACCATCTTGATCACGCCGGCCACGCCGGCGGCGGCCTGGGTGTGGCCGATGTTCGACTTGACCGAGCCGAGCCAGAGCGGTTGGTCGGCCGGCCGGCCCTGCCCGTACGTCGACAGCAGCGCCTGCGCCTCGATCGGGTCGCCGAGGGTGGTGCCGGTGCCGTGCGCCTCCACGACGTCGACCTGCTCGGGCGCGAGCCGGGCGCTGGCCAGCGCCTGGAGCACTACTCGCTGCTGGGACGGGCCGTTGGGGGCGGTCAGGCCGTTGCTCGCGCCGTCGGAGTTGACGGCGCTGCCGCGTACGACCGCGAGCACGGGGTGGCCGTTGCGGCGGGCGTCGGAGAGCCGCTCGACGAGCAGCAGGCCGGCCCCCTCGCCCCAGGCGGTGCCGTCGGCGGCGGCGGCGAACGACTTGACCCGGCCGTCCAGGGCCAGGCCGCGCTGGCGGCTGAAGCCGATGAACGCGGACGGGGTGGACATGACGGTGGCGCCGCCGGCCAGCGCCAGGGTGCACTCGCCCTGCCGCAGCGCCTGGCAGGCCAGGTGCAGCGCGACCAGCGACGACGAGCAGGCGGTGTCGACGGTGACGGCGGGCCCCTCGATGCCGAGCGCGTACGAGATCCGGCCGGACACGACGCTGGCCGCGGTGCCGGTGAGGATGTAGCCCTCGGTGCCGGGCGGCGGCTGCTGGAGCAGCCCCACGTAGTCCTGGCCGGTGGTGCTGGCGAACACCCCGACCTGGTGGCCTCGCAGCGTCGAGGGGTCGATGCCGGCGTGCTCGAACGCCTCCCACGAGGTCTCCAGCAGCAGCCGCTGCTGGGGGTCCATGGCCAGCGCCTCGCGCGGCGAGATGCCGAAGAACGCGGCGTCGAACTCGGTGGCGGAGTCGACGAAGCCGCCCTCGGCGACGTACGACGTGCCGGGATGGTCGGGGTCCGGGTGGAACAGCCGCGCCAGGTCCCAGCCGCGGTCGGCGGGGAACGCGGAGTAGGCGTCGCGGCGGGAGTCGACGAGTTCCCACAGTTCCTCGGGCGAGCCCACCCCGCCCGGGAATCGGCAGGCCATGCCGACGATGGCGATCGGCTCGCGGCTGGCCGCCTCAAGCTCGCCGAGCTTCCTCCGGGTCTGGTGAAGGTCCGCCGTCACCCATTTCAGGTACTCCCGGAGCGTATCTTCAGTCGCCATTGACGCCACCTCTTCGGGTCGGAGAGAAACAGCGACCCAATACCGTCCACGGACGCCACAAGCCGCGAAGATCCAAACCCATTCAGCCGACCACGAATTGCCAGACAAAATGGCGTTTCAGCCCCCCACCAGGTCTTACGCGCCGGACGAAAGGTAATTGTCGCCGGACGGCGGTCACAACCCCTAGCGTGCCCCTACGGGTGCCCCTAGGTGGCGGGGGCGCAGGCTGGGCCGACCCGCCCTGCGAGCGGTGCGGCGCACCGCCCTCGCGGGGTGCGGCCGGGCGAGTGCGCGGACCCGCCCGGCCCGGCGTGTCACGACCGCCGACAACGGTCGTACGACACCATTTCTAGATTCCTGGCAAATTGCCGCCGGGGCCACCCAGTTCGCGGTGGATGAAATCGAAGATCTCGGCGTCGGTGGCGTCGTCGAGGGTGTGCGTGGCCGATTTCTCCTCGGCGGGACCACGGTCGTCGCCCCACCGGGCGACGAACGCCTGCAGCTGCACCAGCAGCTTCTGCCGGGTCAGCCGGTCCGGCGCCTCGGCCGCGAAGGCGTCGTCGAGCCGTTCCAGCTCGGCGAGCAGCGGCGCCGCCGCGGCGGCGCCGTCCTCGGCGAGCCGGTCGCGCAGGTGCCGGGCAAGGGCCGCCGGAGTGGGGTAGTCGAACACCACGGCGGCGGGCAGGTGGACGCCGGTGGCTGCGCGGAGCCGGTTGCGCAGCTCCACGGCCGTCATCGAGTCGAAGCCGACCTCGCGGAACGCCCGGTCGGGCTCCAGCCCCGCGTCGCCGCCGTGGCCGAGCACGGTCGCCGCCAGGCCGCCCACGAGGTCGACGAGGACGCCCTCGCGGTCGGCGGGGCTCAGCGGACGCAGCCGCTCCCGCAGCGCGGTCGCCGCCTCGTCGTCAGCCGGCCGGCGCTCGTCGTCGGCGGGCATCGCCGCGCCCGCCTCCGGGACGCCGGTCAGCAGCGGGCACTGCCGCATCGACGCGAACGTCGGCACGAACCGGTCCCAGCGCACGTCGGCGACGATCAGCGCCCCCTGCGCGCGCAGCGCCTGCCCGAACGCCTCGACGGCCAGCTCCGGGGGCAGGCCCGGCAGGCCCCGCCGGCGCAGTTGCGTCTGCTCCGCCGACTCGGGATCGTCGTGCCACGGGCCCCACGCCACGGCGGTGGCCGCCAGTCCCCCGTGGCGCAGGCTCGCCGCGAGCGCGTGCAGCAGCGCGTCGCCGGCGGACTGGCCGGCCCGGCCGCCCGCGCCCCACACCCCAGTGGTCGAGGTGCACAGCACGAACGCGTCGAGCGGGCGGTGGGCCAGCTCGTCGGCGTACCTCGGGACGTCGCCGACGGTGGCGGCCAGGTCGGCGGCCAGGGCGGCGAGGGTCAGCTCGGTCAGCGGCACCGAGCCGGTCTCGGCCGGGACGTGCACGAGCGCGGTCACCGGCCGTTCCTCGGCGGCGAGCCGCTCCATCAGGTCGCCGAGCTTGCCCGTGGCCGGCTCGGCCAGCGGGAGCACCTCGGCGCCGTGGCGGCCCAGCCAGTCGGTGGTGTGCCGGGCGAGGGGGCCGGTCCCGCCGGTGAGCAGGACGGTGCCGTTCGGCCGGTAGCCGTCGCCCGCCGCCGGCAGCCCGGTGTCGCGGACCAGCCGCCGGGTGTGCACGCCGGCCTCCCGGACGGCGAGCTGGTCCTCGCCGTCGACGTTGACCAGGGCCCCGGCCAGGGCCGCGTACGCCGCCTCGGCCGGGTCCGCCGGCAGGTCGACGACTCCGCCGACGTGCCGGGGGTGCTCCAGCGCGGCGACGAGGCCGAGGCCCCAGGTCGTGGCCTGCGTCGGGTGCACGACCGCTTCCCCGCCGACGGCGACGGCGCCGGTGGTGGCCAGCCACAGCGGCACGGCCGGGCCGGAGCGGCCGGTGTGCGCCTGCACGAGCAGCAGGTTCGCCGCCAGGCCGGTCGGCAGCGCGGACTGCTCCGGGTGCGGCGCCTCGTCCAGCGCCAGCAGGGACAGCAGTGCCGTCGGCTGGTGCGCGGCGGCGAGCCGGTCGAGGTCGGCGGTCAGACCGTCGCGGGTGACGGTGGCCGGGTCGACGGTCAGCAGGTGCACCGTCGCGGCTCCGGCCGTGAGGGCGGCGAGCACCCGCTCGGTGACCTGGTGCGGCGGGGCCACCACCAGCCACGTGCCGGGGTCGGCGACGGTCAGCGCCCGGCGTTCCCAGGTGACCCGGTACCGCCAGCCGGCCAGGGTGCCGTCGAGCTGCCGGCGGCGCCGCCACGACTCCAGTTCCGGCAACAGCTCGCGCATCGGCTGGTCCGGGTCGAGGCCGAGGCGGCCAAGGTCGCCGTCGGTGACGGCCCGCCAGAACGCGTCGTCGACCGGGTCGTCGGCGGCCGGTGCCGGCAACGTGTCGAGGGTCGGCCAGTAGCGCTGCGGCCGGAACGCGTACGTCGGCAGCTCGGGCAGCAGCCGGCGATCCGGGCGGGGGCCGGCCAGCGCGGCGAGCACCGCCGCCCAGTCGACGTCGCGCCCGGTGCCGTGCACGACGGCCAGCGCGGCGAGCAGGGCGGCCGGCTCGTCGGCGCCGGCGCGCAGCGCCGC
Organism: Micromonospora sp. RV43; assembly: GCF_001029515.1. NCBI lineage: Bacteria > Bacillati > Actinomycetota > Actinomycetes > Micromonosporales > Micromonosporaceae > Micromonospora > Micromonospora sp. RV43. The sequence continues at coordinate 29,174 of NZ_LEKG01000053.1, forward strand.
CACGGCCGTGCCGTCGTCGGCGTCGGGGAGCAGGCCGGCGGTCATCGCCGTCAGCACCGCCTGCGGTCCGAGTTCCAGGAAGGTGTCCACGCCCGCGTCGCGCAGCGCGGCGATCCCGTCGGCGTACCGGACGGCCTCCCGGACGTGGCGCACCCAGTAGCCGGGCGTACGGATCTCGTCGGGCTCGGCGAGCCGCCCGGTCAGGTTCGACACGATCGGCAGCAGCGGCGCGGCGAACGTCAGTCCGTCGAGGACGGCTCGGAACTCGGTCAGCATCGGCTCCATCAGCGGGCTGTGGAACGCGTGGCTGACCCGCAGCCGGCGGGTGCGTACGCCGCGTTCCCGCCAGAGCCGTTCCAGCCCGTCGAGGGCGTCGAGGGCCCCGGCGAGGACCACGGCGGTGGGGCCGTTGACGGCGGCGACGCCGACCCGGTCGCCCAGCCCGGCCAGGGACTCGACGACGGCCGCCTCGTCGGCGGCGACGGCGAGCATCCCGCCCCCGGCGGGCAGGGCCTGCATGAGCCGGCCCCGGGCGGCCACCAGCGTGGCGGCGTCGGCGAGGGACAGCACGCCGGCGACGTGCGCGGCGGTGATCTCGCCGATGGAGTGCCCGGCAACGTGCCCGGGCACCACCCCGAACGACTCGACCAGCCGGAACAGGGCCACCTCCAGCGCGAACAGCCCCGCCTGGGTGAAGACCGTCTCGTCGAGCAGCGTCGCCTCGGCGCTGCCCTCGGCCGCGAACAGCACCGGCTTCAGCGGCTGCGGCAGCTGGTGGTCCAGGACCGCGCAGACCTCGTCGAGGGCCGCCGCGAAGACGGGGAACGTGTCGTACAGCCGGCGGCCGGCACCGGGGCGCTGGGCGCCCTGGCCGGAGAACTGGACCGCGAGGCCGCCGCCGCGTCGCCGGGCGGTGACCACCGCGGGGTGCTCCTCCCCGGCGGCCAGGGCCCGCAGCGCGGCCGTTCGGGTCGCCCGGTCGGCGGCCACCACTGTGGCCCGCCGGCCGAGGTGGGCCCGGCCGTCGGCGAGCGCCCAGGCGACCAGGTCGGCGGGGTCGTCGCCCGTCGCGACGCGGTCGGCCAGCCGGCCGGCCTGCTCGCGCAGCGCGGGCAGGTCGGCGGCGGAGACCGGCCACGGCAGGATCGCCGCGGGACGGTCCCCGTCGGGGAAGGCCGGCTCCGGGCGGTCCGGGGCCTGTTCCAGGATGACGTGGGCGTTGGTGCCGCTGATACCGAACGAGGAGACGCCCGCCCGGCGCGGCCCTTCCGTGGTGGTCCACGGTCGTGCCTCGGTGAGCAGCGCCAGCGTGCCGGAGGACCAGTCGACGTGCGGGGTCGGCGCGTCGACGTGCAGGGTCTTCGGCAGCACCTCGTGCTGCAGGGCCAGCACCATCTTGATGAGGCTGGCGGCGCCCGCCGCGGCCTGGGTGTGGCCGATGTTCGACTTCACCGACCCGAGCCACAGCGGCCGGTCGGCGGTCCGGTCCCTGCCGTACGTGGCCAGCAGGGCCTGCGCCTCGATCGGGTCGCCGAGGGTGGTGCCGGTGCCGTGCGCCTCGACGACGTCCACGTCGGCGGGGGTGAGGCCGGCGTTGTCGAGCGCGTGCCGGATGACCCGTTGCTGCGCGGGCCCGTTCGGCGCGGTGAGGCCGTTGCTCGCGCCGTCGGAGTTGACGGCGCTGCCCCGTACGACGGCGAGGATCCGGTTGCCGTCGCGCTGGGCGTCGGAGAGCCGCTGGAGCAGCAGGACGCCGACGCCCTCGCCCCAGCCGGTGCCGTCGGCGGCCTCGGCGAACGCCTTGACCCGCCCGTCGGCGGCGAGGCCGCGCTGCCGGGAGAACTCCAGGAACGCGCCCGGCGTCGACATCACCGTCACGCCGCCGGCCAGCGCGAGGTCGCATTCGCCGCTGCGCAGCGCCTGCGTGGCGAGGTGCAGGGCCACCAGCGACGACGAGCAGGCCGTGTCGACGGTGACCGCCGGGCCGTGCAGCCCGAACGAGTACGCCAGGCGGCCCGAGACCACCGACGCGCCGTTGCCGGTCGCCTGGTAGCCCTCCACCTGGGCTCGGGCGCCCAGCAGCAGTGTGGCGTAGTCCTGCCCGTTGGTGCCCATGAAGACGCCGGTGGCGGAGCCGCGTACCCGGTGCGGGTCGATGCCGGCGCGTTCGAAGGCCTCCCAGGTGGTGTGCAGCAGCAGCCGCTGCTGCGGGTCCATGGCGAGGGCCTCGCGCGGGTTGATCCCGAAGAACGCGGCGTCGAAGCCGGCGACGTCGTGCAGGAAGCCGCCGCTGCGGGTGTAGCTGGTGCCGACCTGCTCCGGGTCGCTGTCGAACAGGGCGTCGAGGTCCCAGCCCCGGTCGGCAGGCATCGGCGTGACCGCGTCCACTCCGTCGGCCAGCAGCCGCCACAGCTCCTGCGGCGACGACACCCCGCCCGGGAAGCGGCAGGCCATGGAGACGATCGCGATCGGCTCGTCGGCCGCGGGCCGGGTCGCGGTCGCGCCGCCGGCAGCCGGGCCGCCGTCCGCGCCGACCACGATTTCGGTACGCAGGAAGCGGGCCAGTTCCGCCGCCGAGGGGTGGTCGAAGACCACTGTCGACGGCAGGGTCAGGCCGGTGACCCGGCCCAGCCGGTCCCGCAGCTGCACGGCGGCGAGGGAGTCGAAGCCCAGCTCGCGGAACGCCCGGCCGGCCGGCACCTGGTCGGTGGTGGGGTGGCCGAGCACGGCCGCCGCCTCGGCGCGGACGAGGTCGACCAGCAGCGCCTCCTGGCCGGTCGCCGGCAGCGCGGCGAGCCGGTTGCGCAGCCCGTCGGTCGCGGCGGCGTTCTCCGGCCGCTGCGGCTCGCCGGCGACGGCGGGGGCGACCCGGTCGAAGAGGTGGCTCGGCCGTACGGCGGTGAACGCCGTGACGAACCGGGACCAGTCGACGTCCACGATCACCGGGGCCGCCTCGGGGGCGTTCACCCAGCGGCCGAGCGCCGCGACGGCGGCGTCGGGCGCGAGCGGGCTGAACCCGCGGCGGCGCAGGCCGTCCGCGGTCTCCCCGGCGGCCATGCCGTCCTCCGCCCACGGGCCGTACGCCAGCGCGGTGGCGGGCAGGCCCTTCGCCCGGCGGGCGGCGACGAGGGTGTCGAGCAGGGCGTTGCCGGCCGCGTAGCCGGCCTGCCCGCCGCCGCCCCAGACACCGGCGACCGAGGAGAAGACCACGAACGCGTCGAGGTCCCGACCCCGGCAGGCGGTGTCGAGGTGCAGGGCGCCGAGCACCTTGCCGGCCAGGGTCTCCGACAGCTCGCCGTCGGTCACCTCGTGCGCTGCGGTGGTGCCGCCGGACGCCCCGGCGGTGTGCACGACGGCGGTCAGCTCCGGCAGCCCGGAGACCAGAGCCTCGACCGCGGCCCGATCGGTGACGTCGCACGCCACCACCCGCACCGCGCCCAACTCGTCGACCAGCTCGGCCGCGCCCGGAGCCGCCGGACCCCGCCGCGACGCCAGCACCACCTCGGCCGCCCCGTTCGCCAGCAACCAGCGCGCCACGTGCCGACCCAGCGCACCCGTACCGCCGGTCACCAGCACCGTCCCGGCGGGCCGCCAACCCGCACCCGCGGGCGGCGCGGCCGGCACCAGCCGCCGGCCGAAGAGGCCGTTGCGGCGGACGGCCACCTGGTCCAGGGTGCCGTCGGCGAGGACCGCGACGAGCCCGGCGCGGGCGCCGCGGTCGGCGCGGTCGGGCAGGTCGACCAGGCCACCCCAGCGGTCCGGCTGTTCGAGGGCGACGACCCGGCCCAGGCCCCACGCCAGCGCCGCCCACACGTCGCCGGCCCGCTCCCCCGCCGTGACCGGCATCGCGGTACGGCTCAGCGCCCACACCCGTCCCGGCAGGCCGGTGTCGGTGAGCGCCCGGATGAGGGTAAGCAGGGCGGCCGCGCCGGCGGGCACCGCCGGGGTGTCCGCCAGGGGCCGGTCCTGGCGGGGCAGCACGCAGAGCACCCCGGCCCAGCCGTCCCCGCTGATCCGGCCCAGTCGCTCGCCCAGGTCGGCGCGGGCGAGGGTGGACGACACGGTGAGCGTGTCCACCCGGGCGCCCGCCTGGGTGAGGGTCTTCGCCACGCCCGCGTCGGCGCCGCTGTCGACGGTGACGACCAGCCACCGCCCGGACAGCCGGGTCGCCGGGGCCGGCCGTACCGGCTCCCACCCGATCCGGTACGACCACCCGTCGAGGGCGGTGTCGCGCGACCGGTGCTGACGCCAGCGCGCCAGGAGCGGCAGGGCCGGGCCGAGCGCGTCCAGGTCCTCGGTGTCGTCGCCGAGTTCGGCGGCGAGGGCGGACAGGTCGCCGCGCTCGACGGCGGCCCAGAACTCGGTGTCGCCGCCCTCCGGGGCGGCCTGCCTCGTGGGCGTGCCCTCAGGCCAGTAGCGCTGGTGCTGGAAGGCGTACGTGGGCAGGTCGACGCGGCGCGCGCCGGTGTCCGCGAACCACGACTGCCAGGTCACCGGCACGCCGTGCACGTGCAGCTCCGCCAAGGCGTACAGCAGCGCGTGCGCCTCCGGACGGTCCCGGCGCTGCACCGCGACGGCCAGCACGGCGTCGTCGCCGGGCAGCACGTCGGCGGTCATCGCGGTCAGCACGCTCTGTGGCCCGACCTCCAGGAACGTGTCCACTCCCGCCTCGCGCAGGGCGGTGATCCCGTCGGCGTACCGGACGGCCTCGCGCACGTGCCGCACCCAGTAGTCGGCCGTGCGGATCTCGTCCCCGGCCAGGGCTCCCGTCACGTTCGACACGACCGGCAGCAGCGGTGCCGCGAACGTCAGCCCCGCCAGGACGGCGCGGAACTCGTCGAGCATCGGCTCCATCAGCGGACTGTGGAACGCGTGGCTGACCGTGAGACGGCGGGTGCGCACACCTCGGTCCCGCCAGGCCTGCTCCACCTCGTCCAGGGCCTCGACGGCACCGGAGACGACGACGGCGGTGGGCCCGTTGACGGCCGCGATACCGAGGCGGTCGGTCATCCCGGCGAGAGACTCCGCCACCGCAGCCTCGTCGGCGGCCACGGCCAGCATGCCGCCGCCCGTGGGCAACGCCTGCATCAACCGGCCCCGCGCGGCGACGAGCTGACACGCGTCGGCCAGGGACAACACGCCCGCGACATGCGCCGCCGTCACCTCACCGATCGAGTGACCAGCCAGCATGTCCGGCACGATCCCGAACGACTCCACCAGGCGGAACAGCGCCACCTCGACCGCGAACAGACCGGCCTGCGTGAACACCGTCTGATCCAGCAACTCCGCCTCGGCGGTGCCCGCCGACGCGAACAGCACCTCCCGCAACGGACGCGGCAGCAACGGATCGAGGTGTCCGCACACCTCGTCCAGCGCGGTCGCGAACACCGGGAACCCGGCGTACAACTCCCGGCCCATCCCGGCGCGCTGCGCGCCCTGGCCGGAGAAGAGCAGCGCGAGCTGGCCGCGTACGGCGGTGGAGCCGGTCACGACGGTCCCGGAGGGCTCGCTCGCATCGAGGGCCCGAAGCGCGGTGAGCAGGTCGTTGCCGTCGGCCACCACGGCGACGGCGCGCTGTTCCAGCGCGGGCCGGGTGGTGACGGAGGACCAGGCCACGTCCAGCGGATGCGGGGCCTCGGCGGCGGCGAGCCAGCGCGCCCACCGGCCCGCTTGGCCGGCCAGGGCCGCGTCGGAGCGCGCGGAGAGCAGCACCGGTACGACCGGCGGCAGGTCGCGGGCGACGATCTCGCCCTCGATCGTCTCAGCCGGCGGCTGCTCGATGATCACATGCGCGTTCGTGCCGGAGATCCCGAACGACGACACCGCCGCCCGACGCGGACGGTCCACCGCCGGCCACGGGGTGGGCTCGGTCGCGAGGGCCACCGCCCCGGCCGACCAGTCCACATGCGGCGACGCCTCGTCCACATGCAACGTCGCCGGCACCAGACCGTGCCGCATCGCCAAGACCATCTTGATCACACCAGCCACACCCGCAGCCGCCTGCGTGTGCCCGATGTTCGACTTGACCGAGCCGAGCCAGAGTGGCCGGTCGGCGGGCCGGTCCTGCCCGTACGTCGCCAGCAACGCCTGCGCCTCGATCGGATCACCCAGCGTCGTACCCGTGCCGTGCGCCTCCACGGCATCCACGTCCGCCGGGGACAGGCGCGCGTTCGCCAGGGCCTGCCGGATCACCCGCTGCTGCGACGGACCGTTCGGCGCGGTCAGCCCGTTCGACGCACCGTCCTGGTTCACGGCCGTGCCCCGCACCACGGCGTAGATCTTTCGGCCCTCGCGCTGGGCGTCGGAGAGCCGTTGCACCAGCAGGACACCCACGCCCTCGGACCAGCCGGTGCCGTCGGCGGACGCCGCAAACGACTTGCAGCGGCCGTCCTGCGACAGGCCCCGCTGCCGGGAGAACTCGATGAACGTCCCCGGCGTCGCCATCACCGTCACACCACCGGCCAACGCCAGATCACACTCACCCGACCGCAACGCCTGCGCGGCAAGGTGCAGCGCCACCAGCGACGACGAGCACGCCGTGTCCACTGTGACCGCCGGCCCCTCCAACCCGAAGGTGTAGGCGACCCGACCGGACAGCACGCTACCGGAGGTGCCGGTCCCGACGTAGCCCTCCACCTCGGTCGGCAGGTCCATGAGCCGGGAGGCGTAGTCGTGGTACATGACACCGGCGAAGACACCCGTCCGGCTGCCCCGCAACCGCTGCGGGTCCAGCCCCGCCGACTCGAACGACTCCCACGACGCCTCCAGCAGCAACCGCTGCTGCGGGTCCATCGCCAGAGCCTCACGCGGCGAGATCCCGAAGAAGCCCGGGTCGAACTCCGCCGCCCCGTACAGGAAACCCCCGTGGCGCGTGTACGACGTACCGCTGTGCTCCGGGTCCGGGTCGAACAGGCTCTCCAGGTCCCAGCCGCGATCGGTGGGGAACTCCGAGATCCCGTCGCCGCCGCCGGCCAGCAACGCCCACAGCTGGTCCGGACCATCGACGCCACCGGGGTAGCGGCAGGCCATGCCCACGATCGCGATCGGCTCGTCGGTGCCGGCGGTGAGTACCGCCGTCTGGCGGGCGGTGATCTGCCCGGAGACCTGCTCGTGCAGGTGGTCGGCGAGCACGGCCGGGGTCGGGTAGTCGAAGACCAGCGTCGAGGCCAGCCGCAGCCCGGTGGCCGCGTTCAACCGGTTACGCAGGTCCACCGCCGTCAGCGAGTCGAAGCCCAACTCCCGGAACGCCCGGTCCGCCGGCACGGCTTCCGCACCACCGTGCCCCAACACCTGCGCGACCAGACCCCGTACCAGCACGTCGACCTGGGCGCGGCCCTCGTCCTCGGTCAGCCCGGCGAGCCGGTCGGCCCAGCCGCCGCCCTGCCCCGCCTGGCGGCGGGCCGCCGTCGACCCGATCAGGGTGCGCAGCACGGCCGGCACGGGGCCGCCGCCGAGCGCCGCCCGCAGCGCGGGCACGTCGATCACGGCCGGTACGAGCACCGCCCGGTCGGCGCCCAGCGCGGCGTCGAACAGCTCCAACCCGGTCCCGGCGCTCATCGGCGTCAGACCCGCCCGCGCGGACCGCGCCCGGTCCGCCTCGTCGATCGAGGCGGCCATGCCGGCGGTGTCCCACATCCCCCACGCCAGACTCACCGCCGGCAACCCGAGCTGCCGCCGGTGGGCCGCAAGCCCGTCCAGGAACGCGTTACCCGCCGCATACCCCGACTGACCCGGCGAACCCAGCACACCAGCAACCGACGAGAACACCACGAACAAGTCGAGATCCAGACCCGCCGTCGCCTCATGCAGGAACCAACCCGCCGACACCTTCGGCGCCAACACCCCCGCCAACCGCTCCGCCGTCAGCCCCTCCACCACACCGTCATCCAACACACCAGCCGTGTGCACCACACCCGCCAACCGACCCCCGGCGGCCACCTCCGCCACCAGCGCGCCGACCTGGTCCCGGTCCGTCACATCACACGCGACCACCCGCACCGACGCACCCAACGCCGACAACCGCTCCGACAACTCACCCGCACCCACAGCCTCCGGACCACGCCGCGACACCAGCACCAGCGACCGCACACCATGCACCGACACCAGGTGCTCCGCGACCAACGCCCCGAGCGCACCCGTACCACCGGTGACCAGCACCGCACCGTCACCCACGGCCGGCGTCTCCGCCGCCGTGATGCCGGCCCGGACCAGGCGCGGCGAGTGCACCGCACCCCCGCGGACGGCCAACTGGCCGCCGGTCGCGGTCGGTTCCCGCAGGGCGCCGTCCAGCAGGGCCATCAGCGCGGCATCCGGGTCGCCGTCGACGTCCGCGAGCACGATGCGGCCCGGGTGCTCCGACTGCGCCGAGCGCAGCAGGCCCCACACCGCCGCGCCGGCCAGGTCGGTCACCCGGTCGTCGTCCCCGACGGACACCGCGCCCCGGGTCACCACCACGAGCCGCGAGTCCGCCAGGGCGTCCGCCGCGAGCCAGGACTGCACGGTCGCCAGCACGTCCGAGGTCACCGCCCGGACCGACTCCGGCGTCGCCGCGCCGGGCGCGGGGAACACCGGCAGCAGCAGCGTCCGGGGGACGGACTCCTCCCCCGCGGCCGTCGCCACGTCGGGGTACGTGGGCATTCCGACGGGTGCCGGCAGCTCCCGGCCGCCGGTCACCAGCGCCCAGCCGGAAAGCTCCCCGGCGGGCGCGGCCTCCACGGCCGGCCATCGCAGCTCGAACAGCGACCGCGTGGCCACGCCCGGCGCGGCCACGCCGGTCAGCTCCCGCAGGGCGAGGGAGTCCACCGACACGACCGGCGCGCCCACCTCGTCGTACGCGGCCAGCCGCAGCCCGGAGCCGTCGCGGGTCAGGCGTACCCGCAGCGCCCCCGCTCCCGAGGCGTGCACCTGCACGCCCTCGAACGCGAACGGCACCCGTGGCCCGCCCGACTCCTCGCCGCCCAGCAGCAGCCCGATCGGGTGCAGGGCGGCGTCCAGCAGCGCCGGGTGCACGCCGAACCCGGCGGCCTCCGTCGCGTCGTCCGGCAGGACCACCTCGGCGTACACCTCGTCGCCGCCGGTCCAGGCACGCCGGAGCCCCTGGAAGGCCGGCCCGTACGTCAGGCCGTGTTCCGCCAGCGTCGGGTACCAGCTCGCCAGGTCCACCTCCGCCGCGCCGGCGGGGGGCCAGGTGACCGGGTCCGGCTCGTCGGCGGTGGAAGGCTCCAGCACGCCCTCCGCGTGCCGGGTCCAGCCCGCCTCGGGATCGTCGTCGGGGCGGGAGTAGACGGCGACGGGACGCTGCGGCGACTCCGACGTGGACACCCGCACCTGGATCCGTACGCCTCCCGTTCCGGGGAGGGCCAGCGGGGTGGCCATGGTCAGCTCCCGCAGCCGGGAGAGGCCCACCTCGTCGCCGGCCCGCACCGCCAGCTCGACCAGGGCGGTGCCCGGCACCAGCGTCAGCCCGGAGACCGTGTGGTCGGCCAGCCACGGGTGCGTGGCCAGGGAGAGCCGGCCCGTCAGCACCATCTCGTCGTCGCCGGCCAGGTCCACCGTCGCGCCGAGCAGCGGGTGCCCGGTGCGGCCGAGCCCGGCCCCGGACACGTCGCCCGTACGCGCCCGGCCGGCGGTGGGCCAGTAGCGCTGGTGCTGGAAGGCGTACGTGGGCAGGTCGACGCGGCGCGCGCCGGTGTCGGCGAACCACTGCGTCCAGGTCACCGGCACGCCGTGCACGTGCAGCTCCGCCAAGGCGTACAGCAGCGCGTGCGCCTCCGGACGGTCCCGGCGCTGCACCGCGACGGCCAGCACGGCGTCGTCGGCGGGCAGCACGTCGGCGGCCATCGCGGTCAGCACGCTCTGCGGCCCGACCTCCAGGAACGTGTCCACCCCCGCCTCGCGCAGGGCGATGATCCCGCCGGCGAAGCGCACGGCGTCGCGGACGTGCCGCACCCAGTAGTCGGCCGTGCGGATCTCGTCGGCGTCGGCCAGGGCCCCGGTCACGTTCGACACGACCGGCAGCAGCGGCGCGGAGAACGTCAACCCGTCCAGGACCGTGCGGAACTCGTCGAGCATCGGCTCCATCAGCGGACTGTGGAACGCGTGGCTCACCGTCAGGCGGCGAGTGCGCACACTCCGGTCGCGCCAGTGCCGCTCCACCTCGTCGAGGGCCTCGACGGCACCCGACACCACCACTGCGGTGGGTCCGTTGACCGCAGCGATGCCCACCCGGTCGGCGAGCCCGGCGATCGATTCGACCACCGCAGCCTCGTCGGCCGCCACGGCCAGCATGCCGCCGCCCGTGGGCAACGCCTGCATCAACCGGCCCCGCGCGGCCACGAGGGCGCACGCGTCGGCCAGGGACAGCACCCCGGCCACGTACGCGGCCGTCACCTCACCGATCGAGTGACCAGCCAGCATGTCCGGCACGATCCCGAACGACTCCACCAGGCGGAACAGCGCCACCTCGACCGCGAACAACCCGGCCTGCGTGAACACGGTCTGGTCCAGCAGCTCCGCCTCGGGGGTGCCCGCCGACGCGAACAGCACCCCCTGCAACGGACGCGGCAGCAACGGATCGAGGTGTCCGCACACCTCGTCCAGCGCGGCGGCGAACACCGGGAACCCGGCCGACAGCTCCCGGCCCATCCCGGCGCGCTGCGCGCCCTGGCCCGAGAAGAGCAGGGCGAGCCGGCCGCGCTGGCCGGTGGCGCCGGAGACGACCGTACCGGTGGGGTCGCCGTCGGCGAGGGCGGTCAACGCCGCGACCAGGTCGTCCCGGTCGGCGGCGGTGACGACCGCCCGGTGTTCCAGCGCGGGCCGGGTGGTGACGGAGGACCAGGCCACGTCCAGCGGACGCGGGGCCTCGTCAGCGGTCAGCCAGCGCGCCCACCGGCCCGCCTGCGCCGACAGCGCGGCGGCGTCGCGGGCCGACAGCAGCACCGGCACGACCGGCGGTACGTCGCGGGTGACGACCTCACCCTCGATCGTCCCGGCCGGCGGCTGCTCGATGATCACGTGCGCGTTCGTGCCGGAGATCCCGAACGACGACACCGCCGCCCGACGCGGCCGGTCCACCCGCGGCCACGGAGTGGGCTCGGTGGCCAGGGCCACCGCCCCCGCCGACCAGTCCACATGCGGCGACGCCTCGTCCACATGCAACGTCGCCGGCACCAGACCGTGCCGCATCGCCAAGACCATCTTGATCACACCAGCCACACCCGCAGCCGCCTGCGTGTGCCCGATGT
>NZ_LEKG01000360.1:0-1343 GCF_001029515.1 Micromonospora sp. RV43
AGATCGCCGCCGAGGGCTACGGCGGGGGTGCCGGGAAGACTGGGGTCCTCCCGGTAGAGCCAGCGCAGCGCCTCCTCGTCGTCGTACCCGGCGTCGGCGAGCAGGTTGAGCACGCCGGGCAGATGCTTGAGCACGGTGCGGTTGGCCACCAGGTCGGCCGGGATCCGGCGGACGCCGTCGCGGCGCACCGCGATCAGTTCGCGGTCGCGGATCATCTGGTGCACCTTGCTGATCGACAGGTCCAGGCGCTCGGCCACGTCGGGCAGCGTCAGCCAGCCGGCCGGGTCGGCCGGTCCGGCCAGGTCGGGGCCGGTCTCGGCGGGTACGGAATCGGTCACCCGACCACCCTGCCACGTGCCCGCCGGGCGCGGCGCGCGGCACCCCGCACCGTGGCGGTCCCCCCGTGTCGCAACCCGGCGGTAGCATCCTGTTCTCCCTTCACCCTTCCGACACATAGACTGCCTGCCGATGGACACACAGGTCGCCGACACGTTGCTGGGCTCGCTGATCGAGGGGCGCTACCGCATTCGCGGGCGCGTCGCCCGTGGCGGCATGGCGACCGTGTACACCGCCACCGACGAGCGCCTGGAGCGCACCGTGGCGGTCAAGATCATTCACCCGACCCAGGCGCCGCAGGCCAAGGCCCGGATGGCCGGCTTCGTCGAACGCTTCACCGACGAGGCGAAGACGATCGCCCGGCTCACCCACCCGAACGTGGTGGCGGTCTACGACCAGGGCATCCACGCCGGCCTGCCGTACCTGGTGATGGAGTACGTCCGCGGCCGCACGCTGCGCGACGTGCTCGCCGAGCGCCGCCGGCTGAACCCGGACGAGGCGCTCGCGATCACCGAGCAGATGCTCGCCGCGCTCGCCGCCGCGCACCGGGCCGGCCTGGTGCACCGCGACGTCAAGCCGGAGAACGTGCTCGTCGCCGAGGTGCCCACCGGCGGGAGCCGCAACCTCGTCGACAGCGTGGTCAAGGTGGCCGACTTCGGGCTGGCCCGGGCCGTCGAGGCCAGCGCCGAGGACGAGAACGGCAACCAGCTCATGGCGACGGTGGCGTACGTGGCGCCGGAGCTGGTCACCCAGGGCCACGCGGACCCGCGCACCGACGTCTACTCGGCCGGCATCGTGCTGTTCGAGATGCTCACCGGCCGGGTGCCCTACGACGGCGACCGTCCGGTGGAGGTCGCGTGGCAGCACGTCGACCGGGACGTACCGGCGCCGTCGACGCTGGTGCCGACGCTGCCGCCGGCTCTCGACGCGCTCGTCGCCCGGGCCACCCGGCGCGATCCGGCCGGCCGCCCGGCCGACGCCGCGGCGCTGCTGAGCGAGGTGCAGGC
>NZ_LEKG01000054.1:0-39249 GCF_001029515.1 Micromonospora sp. RV43
TCCCTGGCCGAGGCCCCGTCGACCCGCCCCACCGTGACCGTGTCATCGGCGGATGCCGGACCGGCAACCGTCGCGGTGCCGGACCGGCAGCCGGCCGGATCCGCCTCGGCGGACTCGGGAGCCGTGCGCCGTCGGGTGCGTGAAGCGGTCGCCGAGGGTATCGGCATCCCGGTGGACGCCGTCGATCCCGATCGTGACTTCGGCTCGTACGGCGTCGACTCCATCGGGGCACTGCGCATCATGCAGCAGATCCAAAGCCGTTACGGCGATCACATTCCGATGGCCGCCATCCTCGAGTACAACAACGTGGACCTGCTCTCGGCACACCTCGCCGAGAATTTCGTCCTACCGGATGCGCCGCCCGCCGAGCGTCTAGACCAGGCGCGGCCGGGTCCGGACACGGCGGCCCCCGCCGCGGAGCTGATCGCTTTCGGCGGGACCTCGGACGGCACACCCGCCTACTGTCTGTTCGGTGACACCGGCGAGTTGAGCTGGTTGCTGCACTTACGCGAGGCGCTGGCCGGCGCCGGCCCGGTGTTCGGCATCGAGGCGCCGGGCTTCGGGCTCGGCGTCGTCCCGGACGCCGACATCAGGGGGCTCGCCGCCGGCTGCGCCGATGCGATCGCGGCGAGCCACCGGGCCGGCCCGTGTCGGATCTTCGGCCATGGCACCGCCGGCTACGTCGCGGCCGAGACCGCACGCATCCTGATGGACCGTGGCATGGAGGTGGCCGAACTTCACCTGATCGGCACTCCCGAGCCGGAGCCGGCGCCGGCCACACCCCCGCTGGTCGAATGCGTCGCTGCGGTCGCCGACTTGCTCGGCGCCGCGTGGGGACGTACCGCACCCCTGACCGACCTGCCGCCGGCCGATGCCGGCGTCGACGCCGTGGTGGACGCGGCAGCGGACGACCTGCGCGCCGACGCGCCGATGGAGGCGCCGGCACTGCGTACCTGGCTCGCCGAGACGGCCCGCTGGTACCTCGCCCTGGCGACAGCGGCGCGTGCCTACCGGCCGTGGCCCATCTCCGGCGCCGGGACCGTCACCGTCGTACGCCCCGCGCAGCGTACCGGCAGCACGCAGGACGGCGACTTCGACCGGTGGGTCGCCCCGCCGCCGGTGATCCACGACCTGGACCTGCCGGCCCGTGCCCTGGTGTCGGCCGAAGGGGCCCGACATCTCGCGCCCCTCATCGCCGGGCCGGCGGTGGCAGCCCCGAAGCCGAGCGCCATCGTCCCGATCAACCGCTACGGCGTCGGTCCCCTGTCGATCTGGGCGCACAACCTCTACGGCGAGGTCAGCTATGCGGTCTACCTCTCCAGGCACCTCGGCCCGAACCGGCCGCTCGTCGGGCTGGAACAGGTCAGCGGTGACGCGGTGGCCCAGGAATTCCGCAGTGTCCGTGAGATGGCCGGCCGGTACACCGCGGAGCTGCGCGAGCAGCACGGCGGGGAGCCGTTCGTCCTGGGCGGATGCTCCTTCGGTGGGGTGCTGGCCTACGAGATCGCCCGGCAGTTGCAGCTCTTGGGGGAGCAGGTGAGTCGTCTCATCGTGATCGACCCCATCATGCCGGCCACCGCCACCTGGGACAGCGTCGACTGGAGTCACGTGACCGACGCGGAGGCGGAGAGCTTCTCGATAGTCATGCTGGGCAACGCGTCCTGCCAACGGTGGGGGGTCGCCGAGCGGGTCACCCTGCAGGACCTGGCCGGCCGCACGATAGACGAGCAGCTCGACGTGGTCGCGCGGCACATCGTCAGTCGATCGCCGGCGCGCCCGGACGCGACGGCGATCCGGCGGCAGATCCGGCTGCGTCACGACCTCATGATGAGAAACAACGTGATCCTGCAGGAGTACCGGCCGGACGCGCTGATCGATCCGGTTCCCACAACCCTGTTCCACGCCACCCGGGGCTTCCTGGCCGCGGAGAACGACAACGACCTGCCTGCCATCCCGCGCAGCAACGCCGACCCGTCCAACGGCTTCGCCGAGTACGTCGGTGACCAGGTCGTGATCCATGACCTGGACGCGGACCACTTCACCATCGCCTACGACCACAACCTCACCCGCATCGCGCAGATGATCGCGCCGCTGCTCGACGCGTCGGTCAGCCAGGCCGGCAGCGGCAACCGTTAGGAGCCTCGATGGACTTCAGCGTCTACTTCTTCGCCGCGAACGACCGCTACGACTTCGGGGACCGCTACCGGTTCATCCTGGAGGTGGCCCAGTTCATCGACGCCCGCGGCTTCACGGCGATCTGGACCCCGGAGCGCCACTTCCAGGAGTTCGGCGGCAGCTTCCCCAACCCGGCGGTGCTGTCGGCGGCGATCGCGGCGGCCACCACCTCGATCGGGCTGCGGGCCGGCAGCGTGGTCGTCCCGCACCACCACCCGGTGCGCATCATCGAGGAATGGGCGTTGGTGGACCAGCTCTCCGGCGGGCGGGCCGGACTGTGCCTGGCGACCGGCTGGCATCACGGCGACTTCGTCTTCTACCCACAGCACTACGAGACGCGCCGCGAGTACACCTTCGACGCGATCGGCACGTTGCAGGCGTTGTGGCGCGGCGACGCGGTGGGTTTTCCGGGGCCGGACGGTGCCGTGCTCCCGGTACGCACGTTCCCGCGCCCGTGCCAGGCGGAACTACCGCTGTGGCTGGTTCACACCTCCAACCCGCAGACCTGGATCGAGGCGGGCACCCGAGGTCTGAACGTGCTGACGTTGCTGGACAGCTGGGAACGACTGGAACAGAACATCGCCGCCTACCGCGCGGCGCGGGAGCGGGCCGGGCACGACCCGGGCGGCGGCATCGTCACGGTGGGCTTGCACACGTACGTCGGCGCGGATGACGACTCGGTCTGGCAGCTGGTTCGTGAACCCGTCAAGAAGTACCTGGGTTCCTTCATGTCGCAGAAGAGCAGTGACAGCAGAGCCGGCGCCTCGGCCGGGGAGGCGGAACGGGACCGGCTCGCCGAGATCATGGCGGAGGACTACTTCCAGCGGCGGTCGCTGCTGGGCTCCGAGGAGAAGTGCCTCGATGTCGTGCGGCGGCTCTCCGCCATCGGCGTCTCCGAGGTCGCCTGTCTGGTCGACTTCGGGCTGCCCTTCGACACCATCATGCGGGCCCTTCCCCGGCTGGACGCGGTGCGCCAGCGGACGCAGCAGCCACACCAGGAGCCCGAGGCCGGGGCGGTGGCGCCGTCCTCGGCGGAGCTCAGGTGGTACTACGCGCGGAGCCGTTAGCCCGGCTCGGGCCGCCGGCGCGCAGGGGATCGGGCGTGCCGGCCGGCCCGGTCCGATGTCTGATGTCCGATGACGTGCTCCGGCCGGTCAGGGTATCAACGAGCCGGTGAGTTCCGTTCCCAACGTCCGCGCCAGCCGTGCGCGCTCGCTGTCGAGGAAGAAGTGACCACCGGGTAGGCCGTGCAGGCGCGCACCGCCGGTGGTCAGCTCCGCCCATGCCCGCAGCCCGGCTGGCGTCGTCTCGAGGTCGTCGTCGCCGTAGAACACCGACACCGGGCATCGCAGCGCCGGCCCGGGCTCGTGACGGTAGGTCTCCAGCATGGTGGCGTCGGCGCGCAGGATCGGTAGGTACAGCTCACGCATCTGTGGATCCGTGCGGATCACCGGAGGGATCGCTCCGTACTGGCGATCGAGCACATCGATGAAGTCTTGATCGTCGAGGCGGTGCACCCCGCCCCGGTAGGAGGGGATCTGCGGTGCGTCACGCGCTGAGACGGCCAGCATTGACGCCTGCAGGCCCCAGGCATGGCTCAGTCGGCGAACCAGCTCGTAGCCGATGAACGCGCCGAGGCTGTGACCGAACACCGCGAATGGCTCCTCCAGCGTGGGCGCCAGTGCCTGCGCGGCATCGTCCACCAGCGCGTGCAGATCCGTCACGAGTGGTTCGTGGAAGCGGGCGTCGCGACCCGGAAGCCGCAGTGTCCACACCTCGACGCCCGCGGGCAGCAGCGATTGCCACCCGTGGAAAACTGCGGCTCCGCCGCCAGCGTAGGGCACACATAATAGCCGCAGGTGGCAGCGCCGGCTCGACGGGCGCAATACCCATCGGTCCGGCGCTGCGGCGAGCGATTCGGTGATCTTTGCGGTCATCAGCGTCCGTCAGGCAGGCTGGAGCACGACGGGCAGCCTGTCGTAACCGACCATCTGCGGTGGCTTCGCCCACGCGACTTCGCCGTCCCGGTCGACCGTGATCTCCTTGAAACGCTCGTGCAGGGTTCGAACGACCAGACGGGTCTCCAGGCGGCCGAGGGCGTTGCCGATGCAGTGGTGCGTACCGAACCCGAAGCCGAAGTGGCGCACCTCGCCCGCACGGTGGATGTCGAAGGCGTCCGGGTCGGTGAACTGGCGCTCGTCGCGGTTGGCCGAGCAGAAGCTCGCGGCGACGTACTGGTGCTTGGGTATCGTGACCCCGCCCAGCTCGACGTCGCGGGTGCTGCCGCGCAATCCCGTGGTGATCGGGGGCCGGTGCCGCAGGACCTCTTCGATGGCCTGTGGCAGCAGCGACGGGTTGTCCCTGACGTCCCGCTGCGCCTGTCCGTTCATGTCCAGCAGGTCGATGGTGTTGGCGATGGTCATGGTCGTGCTGATGTGGCCGCCCGCGAACATGACATTTGCGAAGTTCGCGGTCTCGTCGTCGGTCAGGGTGTCGCCGTCGAGCTGCGCGTTGGCGAGTCGGGTCAGCATGTCCTCACCGGCCTTGCCCCGGCGTTCGCGGACCTTCTCGCGCAGGTAGTTCACCGCGTCCTGCTGCATGTCGAACAGTGACTCGGCGTATCCCTCCTGAGCCATCTGCTCGGGGGTGACGTCCATGACCCGCCGTGCCCAGTCGTAGAAGTGCACCCGGTCCTCCGACGGGAGGCCGAGGACTTCGAGGATCACCGCGATCGGCACGGTGTAGGCCAGTTCGGCCACGAAGTCGATGCGGTCCTTGTCGACGAAGCCGTCGATCACCTCGTTGGTGATGCGGACGATCAGCGGCTCGAACTCCGCGATGGAGTGCGGCGTGAATGTGGTGCCGAGGATGCGCCGGACCCGGGTGTGTCGGGGCGGGTCCATCTGCGGCAGGCTCTCCAGGCCGGACTCCGGGTAGCCCATGCGGTGCATCTCGGAGGAGAAGATCTGCGGATTGGTCAGCACGTGGCGCGCGTCGTCATAGCGGTAGACCACCCACCAGCCGGTGACCGGGTCACGTCGCACCGGGTGTTCGTCGCGCATCATCCGGTACCACGGGTAGATGGCGGCGTCGTTGACGTTTGGCTGCGGGGGGATCGTCGTTTCGGAAGTCGTCACCCGAGTACCTCTCGTGCCGTGGGCATCAGCGCGGTCCAGAGGCAGCATGCGGGCGAGGGCGGTCGCGAACTACCCCGGGGCGTCCCCAGCTCCCACCCCAGAGACCCGCGACGGCGAACACCAGTGGCGCGTGAGGTTCGGAGTCTTCAAAAATCTTTAAAGACTTGATAGATTGCGAGTATGGAACCGGTCATCCAGCTCGAAGAGCTGACCAAGCACTACGGAAGCAGACGCGGGATCGTCGACCTGTCACTCGAGGTCTATCCGGGTGAGGTGCTGGGTTACCTCGGCCCCAACGGCGCTGGCAAGTCCACGACCATTCGCCTGCTGCTGGACATGATCCGGCCCAGCGGTGGGCGGGCCCGGGTGTTGGGCCTGGACCCGCGTGCCGACGCCGTGGCCCTGCACCGGCGCGTCGGCTACCTTGCCGGCGACTTCGTCGTGCACAAGCGGCAGAGTGTCCGAGAATGCCTGAGCTTCCTCGGCGGGCTGCGCGGTGGTGTACCCGCCGCACGCATAGACGAACTGGCGCAGCGGCTCGATCTCGACCTGAGCACCAGAATCAAGAGTCTCTCCAAGGGAAACCGGCAGAAGGTCGGCCTCGTGCAGGCCTTCATGCACCGGCCGGAGCTGCTCATCCTCGACGAGCCGACCTCCGGGCTCGACCCTCTCGTGCAGCAGACCTTCCTGGACCTCGTCCGTGAGGCCCGGGCCGCCGGGCAGACCGTCCTGATGTCCTCGCACATCATGAGTGAGGTGGAGGCCGTCGCCGACCGGGTCGCCATCATCCGCGACGGCAGGCTGGTCGCGGTCAGCGGCATGGCGGAGCTGCGGTCGCGCACCGCGCTGACGGTTCAGGTCGAGATCGAGTTCACCACTGCTCCCAACGCCGACCGCTTTGCCGTGCTGGAAGGCATTACGGACGTCACGGTGGAGGGCTGCACCTTGCGCTGCCGCGCCCAGGGCAGCCCTGACGCGTTGATCAAGCTGGCGGCTGAGCACACCGTCAGGCGAATCCGTGCGGTCGAACCCGACCTCGAGGACCTGTTCCTCGGCTACTACAGCAGCGAGGAGAAGGCACGTGTCGCGTAGCATCCTGACCCAGTCGCTTTGGGACAACCGGCGAAGCCTGACCGGCTGGATCGTCGCCGCCACGCTGCTCGCGATCATCTACGGCGCCTTCTATCCGCAGATGACGCCGCAGAGCGTGGAGACGGTGCCCGACGCCCTGCGGGACGCCTTCAACTTCTCCGACATCGGCTCCGCCGCCGGCTACCTGGGAACTGCGCCGTTCGGCATCCTGGTGCCGCTGGTCGTGCTCTTCTACGGAGTTGCGACCGGGGCGCGTGCCATCGCCGGCGACGAGGAGAACGGGCTCCTCGAACTCGTCCTGGCGCACCCGGTGAGCCGTACGAAGCTCCTGTTGCAACGGTTCGGGGCGTTGGCGGTGGGAGCCGTCGTCATCGCCCTCATGATCTTCCTCGGCATGCTGGCCATCCGCTCGAGCGCCCAGCTCGAGACCGTCTCGGCCGGCCAGTTCGCCGCTCAAGCCACCGCGGTGTGTCTTCTCGCGGTCTTCTTCGGGGCCCTGGCACTCGGCATCGGTGCCGCCGGTGGCCGCCACGGACTGGTCTTCGCGGGAACGGCATCGGTCGGAGTGCTCTCGTACATGCTCAACGCCTTCGCCCCGCAGATGGGCGCCACCTGGCTGCAGAAGGTCTCGCCGTTCTACTACTACATCGGCGGAGAGCCCCTGAAGAACGGGTTCCAGTGGGGTCACCTGGGTGTGCTGGCGGCCCTGACCGTGGTGATACTCGGCGTCAGTCTCTGGGCCTTCAACCGTCGCGACCTCGCCTGACTTTCCCCTCGCCTGTCACGCCGGCCGCGCCCCCGCCGGCCGGCGTGACAGGCTCCCTCTCCGTCGCTGACGGATGGGCCGGTGTGCGGCCTCGATCCGCTGTGCACGCATGCTCGCCACCGCTCTGCCCACCTTCTTGTCAACCCCAGCATCGGCCATCGTCCTGACCCTAGAGAATCATCGATGGCCAGGGTCCCTGGTTCCTTCGGGGTGCCGCCGACCATCGGCACGCGGCAGGCTCCACCTGTGACACAACGACCCGGCCAGACGTCGCGGCGTCCACGTGTAATCAGGGCGGCAGCGTTGGCTGATTGGCGCGGCTCGCCGCTCGTCACCGGTGTGTGAACCAACCCGGGCTGAGACTTCTCTTGGCCTGGCACCTGACCGCGGCTCCCGGAGCCGGATAGGGAGTCGCAGCATGACCGCGATGGAGTCCAACGCGCAAGAGGTCGCCGAACTCTACGACGACTTCAGCGACTTCCACGCACGAATCAATGACAACAATCTGCACGTCGGCTACTGGCGGGACGAGAGCGATCCCGCCACGTTCCCGCAGGCGGCAGAAGCCATGACGGACCAGATGATCCAGAGGCTGGCACCTGCAGCGGGGCAGCGCATTCTCGACATCGGTAGCGGTATCGGACAACCTGCGATCAGCTTGGCCCGAACCCATGACGTCGACGTCACCGGCATCACCGTCAGTCGGCGTCAGGTCATCCGTGGCAACGAGATGGCCGAGGAACTCGGGCTCGCCAACCGCGTCCGATTCCAATACGCCGACGCCGTCAAGCTGCCATTCGCCGACGAGTCGTTCGACGCCGCGTGGTTCTTCGAATCCATGATCCACATGCCTGACAAGGCGTTGGCCCTGCATGAGGCGGCGCGGGTCCTACGTCCCGGGTCTCGCCTCGCGATTGCCGACATGTTCTACGGACCCGGCCCCGACTGGTCGGCAGCGCACCCGATCATCAGCGCCGTCACCCTGGATGCCTATCCGGCGCTGCTCGAGGCGGCCGGGTTCACTCCGCTTGCCGTGGAGGACGTCACTCCGCACATCCTTGTACCGAAGCCGGTACGTTCCACCCTGCGCGCCCAGATGCTCGAGCACCGCGACGAGTGGGTCCGCATCGCCGGCGAAGCGGTGGTCAACCAGTTCCTCGACCCCGAGGAAGACACTTTCAACACCCCCGGCCTCGGCTATGTGCTCGTCACCGCGAGGCGCAACTGACCCTGAGGGTGCCGGCTGGCGTCCCCATCTAGACACTCAAGAGAGGTCGCTATGGCACGCCGTCTGTTCACGTCCGAATCGGTCACGGAGGGCCACCCGGACAAGATCGCCGACCAGATCAGTGACGGCATTCTCGACGCGCTGCTCGCCCAGGACCCGCACAGCCGGGTCGCGGTGGAGACGTTGATCACCACCGGGCAGGTGCACGTCGCCGGCGAGGTCACCACGAAGGCGTACGCCGACATCCCGACCATCGTGCGGGAGACCATCCTCGGCATCGGCTACGACTCGTCGAAGAAGGGCTTCGACGGCGCCTCCTGCGGGGTGAGCGTGTCCATCGGGGCGCAGTCGCCGGATATCGCGCAGGGTGTGGACAACGCGTTCGAGCTGCGTACCGGTGGTTCGGAGAGCGCGCTGGACGCGCAGGGCGCGGGCGATCAGGGCATGATGTTCGGCTTCGCCTGCTCGGAGACGCCGGAGTTGATGCCGTTGCCGATCGCGTTGGCGCACCGGCTGGCGCGGCGGCTGTCGCAGGTGCGCAAGGACGGCACGATCCCCTACCTGCGACCGGACGGCAAGACCCAGGTGACCATCGAGTACGACGGGCTGCGCCCGGTGCGGCTGAACACGGTGGTGGTGTCCAGTCAGCACGCGGCGGACATCTCGCTGGAGTCGCTGCTCACGCCGGATGTGCGCGAGCACGTGATCACGCCGGAGCTGGAGGGCCTGGAGCTGGACACCGAGGGGTACCGGCTGCTGGTGAACCCGACGGGCCGGTTCGAGATCGGTGGTCCGATGGGTGACGCCGGGCTGACCGGTCGGAAGATCATCGTGGACACCTACGGCGGCTACGCGCGGCACGGCGGCGGCGCGTTCTCCGGCAAGGACCCGTCGAAGGTGGACCGGTCGGCCGCGTACGCGATGCGGTGGGTGGCGAAGAACGTGGTCGCCGCCGGCCTGGCCGAGCGGTGCGAGGCGCAGGTCGCGTACGCGATCGGCAAGGCGCACCCGGTGAGCCTGTTCATCGAGACGTTCGGCACCGAGACGGTGCCGGTGGCCTCGATCGAGAAGGCCGTGGCCGAGGTGTTCGACCTGCGTCCGGCCGCCATCATCCGGGACCTGCACCTGCTGCGCCCGATCTACCGGCAGACCGCCGCCTACGGCCACTTCGGCCGGGAGCTGGCGGAGCTGACCTGGGAGGGCACCGACCGGGCAGCCGACCTGAAAGCGGTGGTGTGACCATGGCATTCGACGACTTCAAGGTGGCGGATCTGTCGCTCGCCGAGTTCGGGCGTAAGGAGATCCGGCTCGCCGAGCATGAGATGCCGGGCCTGATGGCGATCCGGCGTGAGTTCGCCGAGGCCCAGCCGCTCGCCGGTGCCCGGATCACCGGTTCGCTGCACATGACCGTTCAGACCGCTGTCCTGATCGAGACCCTTGTCGCGCTCGGCGCGCAGGTCCGCTGGGCGTCCTGCAACATCTTCTCCACCCAGGACCACGCCGCCGCGGCGATCGTGGTCGGCCCCGAGGGCACTCCGGAGTCGCCGGCCGGTGTCCCGGTCTACGCCTGGAAGGGCGAGACGCTGGAGGAGTACTGGTGGTGCACCGAGCAGGTGCTCGCCTGGCCGGACGGGCAGGGCCCGAACATGATCCTGGACGACGGCGGTGACGCCACGCTGCTGGTGCACAAGGGCGCGGAGTTCGAGAAGGCCGGCGTCGTGCCGCCGGTCGAGTCCGCCGACTCCGAGGAGTACGCGGTCATCCTCCAGGTGCTGCACCGCTCGCTCGGCGAGGACGGCCAGCGCTGGACCCGGATCGCCGCCGGCATCAAGGGTGTCACCGAGGAGACCACCACCGGTGTGCACCGGCTCTACGAGATGCACCGCGCCGGCACGCTGCTCTTCCCGGCGATCAACGTCAACGACTCGGTGACCAAGAGCAAGTTCGACAACAAGTACGGCTGCCGCCACTCGCTGATCGACGGCATCAACCGGGCCACCGACGTGCTGATCGGCGGCAAGATGGCCGTCGTGATGGGCTACGGCGACGTGGGCAAGGGCTGCGCCGAGTCGCTGCGTGGCCAGGGCGCCCGGGTCGTGGTGACCGAGGTCGACCCGATCTGCGCGCTCCAGGCGGCGATGGACGGCTACCAGGTCGCCACGTTGGACGACGTGGTGGAGCAGGCCGACATCTTCATCACCGCGACCGGCTGCTTCGACGTGATCACCAACGAGCACATGGCCCGGATGAAGCACCAGGCCATCGTGGGCAACATCGGCCACTTCGACAACGAGATCGACATGGCCGGCCTGGCGAAGCGCGCGGACGTGACCCGGGAGAACATCAAGCCGCAGGTCGACGTGTGGCGCTTCGACGACGGTCACGCCATCATCGTGCTCTCCGAGGGTCGCCTGCTGAACCTGGGCAACGCCACCGGCCACCCGAGCTTCGTGATGTCGAACTCGTTCGCCAACCAGACCATCGCCCAGATCGAGCTGTTCACCAAGACCGACGAATACCCGATCGGCGTCTACGTGCTCCCCAAGCACCTGGACGAGAAGGTCGCCCGGCTGCACCTGGGCGCGCTCGGCGCCAAGCTGACCACCCTCACCAAGGAGCAGGCCGCCTACCTGGGCGTCTCCCCGGAGGGCCCGTTCAAGGCCGAGCACTACCGCTACTGACTCGTCGAATGGCCATCCCGCTGACGACGGGAGCCAATATAGACGGTGTCCCCGGTGGGCGGCTCTTCGGCAACTGCCGGCAAAGCGCCGATCATGACGTGCCCAGATCCAGCGGCGCAACGCGTCAGTCGGTGGTGGCGAAGCGTTCGACGTCGTCCACGGTACCGACGACGAGGATGAGGTCCCCGTAGGCGAGGACGGTCTCGGGGGTGGCGTGGGTGAAGGCGCGGGGTTTGCCGCCGGGAGGGGCCGCCTGTGGTTTGACGGCGACGACGGTGACTCCCCACTTGCTGCGGACGCGGGACGCCCGCAGGGGCACGCCGACGACGTCGCGGGGTGGGGTGGTCTTGATGACGGCGAAGTCGGCGTCGACCTCGACGTAGTCGAGGATGCGTCCGGAGAGCAGGTGGGCGACGCGTTCACCCATGTCGTGTTCGGGCGCGACGACGTGGTGGGCGCCGACGCGGGTGAGGATGTTGCGGTGCTGGTCGCTGATGGCCTTGGCCCAGATGTCGGGGATGCCGAGTTCGGCCAGCAGGCTGGTGGTGAGGATGCTGGCCTGGATGTCGGTGCCGATGGCCACCACGGCGCGGTGGAACTCGGCGACGCCGAGTTGCCGCAGGGCCTCGATGTCGGTGGAGTCGGCGGTGATGACGTGCGGCAGCTGTCCGGCGAGGGCTTGGACGGCCTTCGGGCGGTGGTCGATGCCGAGGACCTCGGTGCCCCGGTTGACAAGTTCCAGGGCCAGGGCGGAGCCGAAGCGGCCCAGCCCGATGACGACGACGGGTTCGGTGCGTGTCTCAGCCAACGATCGTCCTTTCCTCGGGTAGTTCGAAGCGGCGGTTGCGGTCGCGCAGTGCCAGCGCGGAGGCCAGGGTGAGCGGGCCGACGCGGCCGGCGAACATCAGCACCACCAGGAGCAGGTCGGCCTGCGGTGGCAGCGCGGCGGTGATGCCGGTGGACAGGCCGACGGTGGCGAACGCGGATACCGCCTCGAATAGCACGACGTCGAGCCGGTACGCGGTGGTGGCCAGCAGCGCGAAGGTGGCGGTGACGACGGCGCCGACGCTGAGCAGGGCGACGGCGAGGGCTTGTCGCTGGTTGCTGGCGGGGATGCGCCGCCGGCCGACGTGGACGTGTAGTTCACCGCGCATTTCCGACCAGAGGACGAAGGCGAGCAGCCCGAAGGTGGTGACCTTGATGCCGCCGGCGGTGCCGGCGCTGCCGCCGCCGATGAACATCAGCACATCGCTGGCGAGCAGGCTCTCCGGCCGCATCGCGCCGATGTCGACGCTGTTGAATCCGGCGGTGCGGGTCATGGTGGAGGCGAAGAACCCGGCCAGCAGCTTGTGCCACCCGTCGAGGGGGCCGAGGGTACGCGGGTTGGTGAACTCGGCGAGGGTGAGCACGGCGGTACCGAGCACGAGCAGCGCGCCGGTCAGGGCGAGGGTGATGCGGGTCAGCACCGACCACAGCGCGGGGCGGCGCCAGCAGCGGAGCAGTTCGAACACGACAGGGAAGCCCAGCCCGCCGAGGATGACCGCGGCGACGATCGGCAGGCAGATCCACGGGTCGGTGACGTAGCCGACGAGGCTGTCGGCGTTGGTGGAGAAACCGGCGTTGTTGAACGCCGACACGGCGTGAAACACCCCGTCGTACACCGCCTCGCCGAACGGTTCGTCGTAGGCGGTGGCGAACCGGGCGGTCAACGCCACCGCGACGACGGCTTCGCTGGCGAGACTGAACAGCACGATCCGGCGGACCACCGCGCGCACGTCGGTGAGGTCGAGGCTCTTCGTCTCGGCCTGGGCCAGGAACCGGGCCCGCAGACCGAGCCGCCGGGACAGCAGCACGGTGAACAGCGTCGCGAGGGTCATGATCCCCAGCCCGCCGGCCTGGATGAGCAGCAGGATCACCGCCTGGCCAAAACCGGACCAGTAGCTGCCCGTGTCGACGGTGACCAGCCCGGTCACACAGACCGCGGAGGTCGCGGTGAACAGCGCATCCACCAGACCGGTCCGCTCCCCGGAACGGGTGGCCACGGGCAGTGACAGCAGACCGGTGCCGACCGCCACCGCCGTGCCGAAACCGACGGCGATCACCTGCGCGGGATGCCGCAGCCGGCTGCTGCGCCGCTGCCACGCCGGTGCTCGACCGATCACGTGCCACCGGCGCCATGGCGGCGACCATCAGCGGGGCGCGCCGTCGGTGTGGCCCTCTGGCCGATCCGGGTCATGAACCGCATGCTCTCACGACCTGTCACCGACGAGGCGGGCCGGCCGCTGCCCACGGCCACCGCGTCGAACTGCGGCATGCGCGGCCTACCGACGCAGGTCGCGTCGCTGGTAGGCGTGCCGGCCGACCATCACCGCCGCGACCGCGACCGCACCCATGGCGGCCAGCGCCGGCGAGTCGGGCACCGCCTGCGGCACGGCCGCGAGATGGCGGTACGGCGACACCGCGCTCACCCACCCCGGCGCGTCGATGCTGTCGGCGACGACCGTGAGCAGGAACCCGCCTGCGGTCGGCACCATGCCCCAGGCCACCACGCCGTGCGGGGCGCGGCCGAGGGCCACGGTCGCGGCGGCGAGGCTGAGCAGCGCGACCGGCAGCGTGTTCCAGGCGCCGGCGAGTGCCGCCGACAGCGGCAGGTTCGCGTCGACCAGGGACGCGCCGAGCCACGTCGCCGTCGCGGCGACGGTGACGAGGACCGCCGCGCCGGCCGCGGTGGTGAGGATCTCGGCGTTGAGTAGTCGGCCACGGGTGACCGGCCCGGCGAGTAGCAGGGTCAGACGTTCGCCGGTCTCGGCGGCGGCGAGCGCGGCTAGCCGTACGGCGGTGAACGCGCCGACCGGGACGGCGAGCAGGGCGAACAGCGTCGCGGCGTACCCGCGGACCGTGCCGAGGCCGGCGAAGCCCGCCTGCGCCGCCAGGTCGGCGAAGCGGGGGTTGTCGGCGAGGAAGCCGGTCAGCGATTCGGCGAGCATGCCGATCAGCAGGAAGTAGGCGCCGAGCCCGGCCGACCAACCGGCCAACGGTCGCAGCATCCGCCGGATGGCGAAGGCGTCCACCGATCCGAGCAGCCGCAGCCGGGGTGGCCGGCCGGTGGCGGGGGAGATCAGCCCGTCCCGGGTGTCCCGCCGTCCGGCCAGGGCGAGTGCGGCGACGGCCAGCGCGATGGTAGTGAGCGCGAGGACGACCAGGGGGGTCCACCGGTCGTCGCGGTAGGGGCGGAGCAGCGCCAGCGGACCGTACGGCGGCAGCCAGCGCAGCCAGTCGAGAGCGGTGACGCCGTCACCGACCATGCGGGCCATCAGTCCCACGCCGAGGACCGCCAGCGTGGCCCCGGTCGCTCCGGATCGGGTCGGGAAGACCTGCGCGGCGAGGGCCGCCGCCGCGACCGCCACCAGGCCTGCCGACGCCAGACCGGCGGCGTGCACGACCGCCCCGCGGGCCGGGGTGCCGACCGCGGTGAGCGCCACGGCGAGCGTGATCCCGGTCAGGAGCATCGCGGCCGTCAGCACCGCGAGGTGCCGGCCGAGCAGCGCCGGCCGGCTCAATCGGCCGGCGAGCAGGAGATCTGACCGGCCGGCCTCCTCCTCGCCCCGGGTCACGCGGGTGGTGACCAGCGTCCCCCACACCGACAGCAGCACGGCGAGGACGACGCCGGTGCGCCAGACCGTGAAACCGCCGACCGTGTCGAGGGCGACCGGCTCGCCGAACAGCGTGCGGATCGCGGGATTGCCGGCCAGGGCGGCGAGGGCCTGCGCGCCGCCACCGCCGGCGATCGTGCTGGCGTAGGTGGCGGCGACCAGTACCGACATGCCGACCGTCACGGTGAGCACGACGAAC
Source organism: Micromonospora sp. RV43 (assembly GCF_001029515.1). Taxonomy (NCBI): domain Bacteria; kingdom Bacillati; phylum Actinomycetota; class Actinomycetes; order Micromonosporales; family Micromonosporaceae; genus Micromonospora; species Micromonospora sp. RV43. The sequence goes on from NZ_LEKG01000054.1 coordinate 14,932, forward strand.
GCTCCCCGACGTACCTGCCGCACGGCGAGGCAGGTCACGGCCCGGCCGGCGACCGAACGGACCAGGCGGCCGTCTCCTGCCAGGGCGGTCATCGGGCCGACTCCCCGTAGTAGTCGAGGAAGATCTCCTCAAGGCTCGGTTCCCGCACCGTGAGCGCGGTGACGTCCGCGGCGGCGAGGGCGCGCAACGCCGGCGCGGGCGAACCGGTCATGGTGAAGCGGAGCATGCCGCCGTCCTGCGCGACGATCTCGACGCCGGCCACGCCCCGCAGGTCCGGTGCGGAACCGGTGAAGCCGGCGGTCACCTCGGTACGGTGCAGGCGACGCAACTCACCGACCGTGGCGACGTCAACGAGCCGACCGGCGCGCAGGATCGCCACCCGGTCGCAGACCGCCTCGACCTCCGCCAGTTGGTGGGAGCAGAGGAACACCGTCTGCCCGTTGTCGCGAGCGACCGCGACAGCGCGTCGGAACTGGAGTTCCATCAGGGGATCCAGGCCGCTGGTCGGCTCGTCGAGGACCAGCAGCGGGGCGCGGGTGGCGAACGCCGCGACCAGGGCGACCTTCTGCCGGTTGCCTGTGGAGTAGGCGCGGGCCGGGGTGGACAGGTCGAGGGCGAAGCGTTGCACCAGCTCGTCGCGGTAGCCGCGGTCGACACCGGGCCCGGTGGCGGCGAGCAGCTCCAGGGTCTCCGCGCCGGTGAGTTGTGGCCAGAGCGCCACGTCGGCCGGTACGTACGCCAGCAGCCGGTGCGCCGCGGCGACGTCCGCCGCGTCGGCGTCGAAGATCCAGGCCCGGCCGGCGGTGGGCCGGGCCAGGCCGAGCAGCAGCCGGATCGTGGTGGACTTCCCGGCGCCGTTGGGGCCGAGGAACCCGAACACCTCACCGGCCGGCACGGTGAGGTCCAGCCCGTCGAGGGCCAGCAGCCTCCCGTAGCGCTTGGTCAGGTGCTGCGTGCGGATGGCGGGTGCGGCCACGGGTGCCTCCGGTCGACGACGTGTCACGACTGCCGACCAGGCTTCCCGGCGCACCGGACCTCACGGTACGCCGGTATGTCACGCCCGAACAGCACGGCCGGTCTGCCGCTCGTGGCCGTCGCGCCGGCCGTTATGATCGCCGGGATCCGTGGAGCGCCGGGAAGTCTGGTCGGCACCGTGATGGTCCGCGCCCCGGAGGTCTCCCCGTGCTGTTGTTGTGCTTCGCCGTCGTCCTGTTGGCCGCCGTGCTCGTGTCGGCGCTGGCCCACCGGACAATCCTGTCCACGGCGGCGTTGTTCCTGGTGGCCGGTTTCCTGCTCGGTGAGGACACCACCGGGGTGCTGCACCTGCGTGCCGACTCCCCGATCGTGGCGCACCTTGCCGAGTTGGCGCTGTTCGCGGTGCTGTTCACCGACGGGATGCGCGTCGGTTGGGCCGACCTGCGGTCGGCGTGGCGGCTGCCCGGGCGCGCCCTGGGCTGGGGCCTGCCGCTGACGTTGCTCGTCACCGCCGTGCTCGCGCACTACGTTGCCGGCCTCGACTGGCCGGAGGCGCTGCTGCTCGGGGCGATCCTCGCCCCCACCGACCCGGTCTTCGCCGCCGCTCTGGTCGGCAACGACAAGGTTCCCGCCCGGCTGCGGCACCTGCTCAACGTCGAGTCCGGCGTCAACGACGGTCTCGCCCTGCCGTTCGTGGTGGTGCTGCTGGCGGTCGCGGCCGGCTCCGACGACCTGCACCTGGGGGAGTTGGGCACCGAACTGGCGGTGGGGCTGCTGATCGGGGTGCTGGTGCCGCTGGCCGCGATCGCGCTGGAGCGCACCCGCTGGTTCGCCGCGTCCGCGGCGTACGCGCCGCTCAACGGGGTGGCGATCGGGCTGCTGGTGCTGGCGCTGGGCAAGGTCACCCACGGCAACCTGTTCCTCGCCGCGTTCGCCGCCGGGATCACCGTGGCCACCTTCGGGCCGCGGGAGCGGGCCGCGTTCGAGCACTTCGGGGAGAACGTCGCCGAGCTGCTGAAGCTGGCCGCGCTGCTGGTGTTCGGGGCGCTGATCTCGCCTGCGTTCCTCGGGGAGATCTCCTGGACCGGCTGGGTCTTCGCCGTCCTGGCCATCGTGGTGGCCCGACCGGTGGCGCTGTGGATCTCGTTCCTGCGCTCCGGGCTGGGCCTGCGGGAGCAAGCCGCCGCGATGTGGTTCGGGCCGAAGGGCTTCGCCTCGGTCGTCTACGGGCTGCTCGTCCTCGAATCCGGCATCGCCGCCGGCGACGAGGTGTTCCACCTGGTGGCGCTGACCATCGTCATCTCGATCCTGGCGCACTCCTCCACCGACGTCGTGGTCGCGCGGGCCTTCGACGAGTCCCGCGAGACGCCCGCCTGGCACGGCGTGCGGCGCCGGATCCGGCGGGCCCGCCGGGGCGGACCCGACCAGCGGGCCGCGGCCGGCCCGAGCGCAGCGGACAACGACGGAACCGGTCAGGGCTCCGACCGCGGCGACGGCGCGAAGGCGGACCCGCAGGCAAGGGCGAAGTAGCGCGCGGCGACACGAACGTTCAGGCGCTGTCCTCGCGCTGGGCCGCCCAGTCCCGCCACCACTGGCTCTCCGTCGGCTCGCCGGCCGCCTCGACCAGCGCATTGACGAGTTCGGCCGCGGTCGCCTGACGGACTGCGTCCGCGCACTGGACGAGATCACGGATTCGGTCGGTCCTCCTACGGACCACTTGGGCAACCAGCGCGCGACCGGCCTCGGTGAGGGTCAACCAGGCGACCCGCCGGTCGGTGGTGCCCTGCCGCCGGGCCACCAGACCACGCCGGACCAGCCGGTCGCAGGTGCGGGTCGCGGTCGACGGGTGGACCTCGAGGGCGGTGGCCAGGTCCACCGTCCGCAGCGCCCCGCGTGCGGCGAGCAGCACCATCGCGCGGTACTGGGAAAGGGTCAGTTCTGTGTCGAGGCCGGCCAGCGTACGCGCGGTGAAGCCCACCATCACCCGGCTCAGCGCGGCGAGACCGTCGACGAGCGCCGACTCGGGGTCCGTCAGGTGCGCGTCGACCGACCCGTAGAGTTCCACCACAGAATAGTTGCATGGATACAGGAAAGGCGGTGAGGGCGGTGTTCGGCGAGCGGTACGGATCCCGACAGCGGACGGGTGGACGACGCTGGGAGCAGCTCAGTGCTGTCCCGCTGACCTTGCTGTCCGTGGTGTTCCTCGGCGCGTACGCGTGGCCCATCCTCGTGCCGCAACTGCCCCACCGGTGGGTCGTCGCCTGCGAGGCCACCAGTCTGACCATCTGGATGCTCTTCTGGATCGACCTGCTGGTGCGGTTCGCCCTCGCCGACGACCGGCTGCGCTTCCTGCGCACCCACCTGTTCGACCTGGCCGTGCTCGTGCTGCCGTTCCTGCGTCCGCTGCGGGCCCTCCGGCTGGTCACGGTCGTCCTGAACCTGACCCGACGTACGACCGTCTGGGCCCGTGGCCGCCTCGCCCTGTACGTCAGCGCCACGACCGTGCTGCTCGTGGTCGTGTCGGCCCTGGCGGTGCTCGACGCGGAGCGGACTGCCCCGGACGCCTCGATCACCTCGTTCACCGACGCTCTCTGGTGGGCCGCGGTGACGATCACCACCGTCGGGTACGGCGACCTATTCCCGGTGACTACGGCGGGTCGGTTGGTCGCGCTCGGCCTGATGGTCGGCGGGATCGGCCTGATCGGTTTCGTGACCGGGTCGCTCGCGACCTGGATCGTCGAGCGGGTCGCCGACCGGGACCGTCCGGAGCCGGCCACGGCCGCCGACGTCGCGGGCCTGCGGGACGAGATCGCCGCATTGCGGGCGAGGCTGGAGTCGCAGTCCCTCGCCGGCCGGCCCGATCCGATGACGGTGGACGGGGTCGCCGTCGATGACTGACCCGGACGGCTCTGCGGAGTCCGGCCACCGATCGTGGCTCGGGCTGCCCGCCGCGTTGGCGTTCATCGGCGGCGTGCTGCTGGTCGACGTGGCGGCGGCGGCGCACGCGGTCCTCATCGGTTTTCTGGCCCTGGCCCCGTTGCTGGCCGCCGCCGTTGACACGCCGAGACGTACCGCCGTCGCGTCCGCCGCGGCGACGGTCGCCGCGGTCCTGGCCGGCCTGCCGAGTCAGACCCTGGGCAGCCTCGACCACGTCCTGCGGGTGGCCGTGGTCATCACGGTCAGCATCGCGGCACTGTACGTGTCCCGGGCCCGCACCGTGCGCGAGGAGCGGATCCGCCGGATGAGCGAGATCGTGCGGGTCACCCAGAAGGCCATCTTGCGGGAGGTCCCACCCACGATCGGGAACGTCGCACTGGGAGCCCGCTACGTCTCCGCGCAGCGGGGCGCGGGGGTGGGCGGCGACCTCTACGAGGTCGTACCGGGACCGGGCCGGCTGCGCGTCATCATCGGCGACGTGTGCGGCAAGGGACTACCGGCGGTGCAGCTCGCCTCGGCGGTGATCGGCGCGTTCCGGCAGTCCGCGATCGTACGTGACCGGCTGGAAGAGGTCGCCACGGATCTCGACACCCTGGTCGCGCGGGAACCGATGCCCGCCTACGGGGTCACCTTCGTCACGGCCGTCCTGCTGGAGGTCCGCGGTCCGGACCTGTGGGTGATGAGTTGCGGGCATCCCATGCCGCTGCGGCACCGTCCCGGATGTTCGCCCGTTCCGCTCGGTGAGACCGAACCGGACCGGCCGCTGGGGCTGGGCGGCCGGCGTCGACCGCCGACGCACCACGCCTGGGCAACCGGTGACCGGCTGCTGCTCTACACCGACGGTCTGATCGAGGCACGCGACGATGCCGGGCGATTCTTCCCGCTCCGGCTCCTCGACCGCCCGCTGTCCGCTCCCTCGCCGGCGAAGGCACTCGACGCCGTCTGGCGTGCGGTGCGGGCACATGCCGGAGGCGAACCTCGCGACGATCTCGCCTTGCTGCTGATCGAGCGGCTGCCGGACGGCGACGGCGACCCCGGTCGGTAGCGGACCGATCTTGCGAGGTCAGGCCGGCACGTCGGCGTCGACGGAACTGGGGGCGCCGGCCGTCGGGGAAGTGGGATAGGCGGGCGTGGACGGCGTGTCTGCGGTCGGTGGAGCCGAAGGGGAGACGGGCGGGCTCGAGGTCGTGCCAGCCGACCTGGTCGGCCCGGCCGTCGGCTCGCGGGTGGGGGTAGTCGGCGCCGACGGCGTCAGGAGGTCAGTCGGGTCGCCGGTCGTAGGCGGAGCACTCGCCGGATCCTCGTTGACCGCTGGCTGCGGCGGCGTCGCCGCAGGCTTGTCGTCGGGGCCGGTGGATCGGGGTGCCGGATCGTCGGCTCTGGTGGCCGGTACGCGGCGCGTCGCCGGCTGCGTCTCCGGCTCGTCCTCGCCCGCGATGGTGACCAGTGTCGAGGTGCCGCGGCAGGGCACGCCGGCGAGCGCGAATCCGTCCGGGCCGGTCCGGGCCTGCTCGGTGTAGGTGCCCTGCAGCGGTACCCGGATCCGCGACGAGGTTTCCCACCGGACGGGGAGTCGCACGAGCCGCCCGGACTGCCACCGGTCCAGCGGGGCGGCCAAGTGCTGGCCGGGCGACAGCCGGAAGGCGAGGACGGGCCGGTCGGTCGGCCGTCCTCCGGTCATCTGCACGGTGAGGTCGGCATCGAACGTCCCCCGAGCGCGCTCCGCCGAGTAGGTGACGGTGCAGCCGAAGGACGCGGTCGGCGTCGCCTCCGCCGCGCCGTAGGCGTCCTGCGTCGAACCGGATCCGGGAAGCTGAGCGACGAGCACCGCACCCGCCAGGACCGCCGGTAGGCCGCCCACCAGCGCGGTGCGCCGGAGCCGTGTGCGGCCGGGGTAGTCGTGCATCGCGGGGACCGTGGGCCGGACGTCCGGTCGTTCACCGGCGGCCGGCCGCAGCCGCACCCCGTCGGAAGCGGCCGCGGTGGTGAGCGACTCTGCCACGGTGGACGCGCTGGGCCGCTCGGCGGGATCGGATGCGAGGCAAGCACGACGCAGCTCGTCAACGGCCGAGGGCACCCCCTCGATCTGGAGCGCCGCCCCGCGACAGTCGCGCTCGGGCCGGTCCGGGCGAGCCGGCGAACGCCCGGTCAGGCACTCGGTGAGCAGAAGACCGAGGGCGTAGACGTCGCAGGCGGGCACGGCCGGCTCGCCGCGCAGCTGCTCCGGAGCCATGTAGGAGGGGGTACCGCGGATCTCGCCGCGCCTGTCGACGGTCTCGGAGCCGACAGCGAGCGCCACGCCGAGGTCGACCAGCTTCGCCCCCTCGGGAGAGAGCAGCACGTTGCCCGGCTTGACGTCGCGATGGACCAGCCCAGCATCGTGGATCGCGGCGAGTCCGGCTGCCACCTCCGCGCAGATCCGACCACCGGCGGGCCATCCCAGCGGACCGGTCCGGCGCAGCCGGTCGGATACCGTCTCGCCGTCGACGTACTGCAGCACCAGGAAGGGCACGCGCCGCAGCCCGGACAGCCGGGCCTCGCCGTAGTCGTAGACCGCCGCGACGTTCGGGTGGGCCAGCCGTGCCGCGGCTCGCGCCTCGCGGCGCACGGCGCCGCGCCACCTGCGATCCTCCGCGATGCCGGGGGCGAGCAGTTTGACCGCGACCGTCCGGTCGAGCAGATGGTCCACCGCCTGCCAGACGACCGCCGACCCGCCCCGGCCGACCTGCCGCACCAGGCGGTAGCGTCCCGCCAGAACCCGCATCGCACACCCCCTTTCCGTGATCCCGCCAGCCTGAGCCCGACGCGGCGACACATCGCCCCCTACCCGAGTCCTCAGCAGGGAAAACGGCCGCAGGCCGGTACGGGACGGGCAGACGTCCAGGTGTCACGAAGCCGGGGGCAGATCGTCATGGAACCGTCGTGTTCCCGGCCGGACACTCGGGGTAGCGCGGAAGGAACGCCACTCCAACGGTGAGGAGACGAGTTATGACCTACCCGTGGTTCTACCCCGAGAGGCTGCCGTCGCCGCTCCACGGCGACCCGGTCGCGGACGACACCCGGCTGGCGTGTCACGTCGCCACGCTGATGGGCCAGGACCCACTGCTGCGCCACGAGCGCATCTGCGTCGAGGCGCAGAACCGGGTGGTCATCCTGGAGGGCCGGGTCAGCTCGACCGACGCGCGGGCCCGTGCGCGCGCTCTCGCCTGGGCCGTGCCCGCCGCGCTCGACGTCAGCGTGCGGCTGCATGTGGTCTGACGCCCGCCAAGCAGGTGCCACAGTTGACCCGGAGTATGAGGAGGCGAACCGGTGGTGAACCCGCCACGGAGGGAGCGACGAGGGATGGACAGGTGGAGCCGTCGCTGTCGGGCGCTCGTAGTGCTCTCGACGGTGGCTCTGCTCGTCACCGGCTGCGCCAGCCGGGCGTCGGAACCGCAGCCGACGCCGGAGCCGACCCCCACCGTCCGGCTGGGCACGGTCGCCCGCGCGGAGGTGGGCGTGCGTCTCACCGTGACCGCCACGGTCGACCACGTCGTCGCCGGCGCCGCGTTCGTGGTGCGCGACGTCGACCTCACCAACGGGACGCTGCTCGTGCTGTCGACCGATCCGGCCGTCATGGAACCACCGCAGTTGGTGACCGTGAGTGGCACCGTCGTCGACTTCTCGTACCGTGACCTGTCCGACCGCTACGATCTCGGGCCCTCCGGTCCGTACCGAGACTTCGAGGGCGGCCGGGCGCTCGCCGCCGATGAGGTGACCGTCTGGAAATGACAGCCCGCTGAGGGGCCGGCACGCAGCTCGTCGGCCTGCCGCTTCCCGCGTCACCACCGACTCATGCCTGCCGCTTCGCGATCCTCCGGAGGATGCCGGGCAGGTGTTCCGGCAGTGCCACGGAACGCAGGTCGGCGAGTAGGTCGTCCAGGAGGCGGATGATCCGCGGCTGGTCGCGTCCCGCCCGCCGGACGTCGTCGACCGCGACCGCGAGGAAGCCGTCGAAGTCCTGCGCCCGGGCCCGTACCCGTGGGGTGCCGTCGGGGTCGTCGACGATGAGGCGGTGACCGGGTCGGCCGGCGAGGCGGCGTAGCAGGTCGTGCATCTCCTGGACGCTGCGGACCGCGGTGGTGGTGTCGTTGATCCCGGGTGACAGGGCCCGTTCGGCGATGTCGGTCAGCTGCCGGAGCCCGAATCCGACGTCCTGTCCGAGGGTCCGTTCCACGCCGAGGTTCACCGCGATGCACGCCCGTGCGTCCGGCACGCTCGCCGGGGGAGCGCTGTCGGGCATCGGATGGACCGCGATCAGCGGTTGCCCGGCCACTACGAAGTCGCCCGGTGCGGGCAGGACCGACAGGGCGCAGTCGTGTTCGCGGGCCAGCGCGGCGAGCCGGCCGAGGTCGACGTGCTGGATCATGCCGGGCTGCACCGCGGTGATCACCTGCACCGGCGGGGCGGGCGGTGGAACGCACGCGGCAGCTGGGCCGACCGGATACTGCTCCTCGATGACCCGGCGGGTCTGGGCGCCGACCGCGGCGATGATGTGTGAGACCCGCATGACGGTGGTGACGTGGTGCAGGTAGTAGACGAACAGCCCGCTGCTGGCGAGCACGAGGGTCATCGTCACGGCGAGCGAGAGTTCCGGCAGACGGGCATCGGAGCCGGCGGGCAACGCTGCCAGCACCACCATGGCGAACAGCGCGGTCGCCAGGAAGGTGCCCAGCGCCGCCTGCGTCACCCGGTCCTGCAGGAAGGTCCGCAGCACCCGGGGGGAGTACTGGCTGCTGGCGAGTTGCACGGCCACCACGGTGATGGAGAAGACCAGCGCGGTGAACGAGATCATCGCGGTGATGATCGACGACAGCAGCGACCGGGCGCCGGCCACGCTGCTGGGCAGGAACCCACTCGTCGGCAGGCCCAGCCGCAGCTCGGCCGCCGACAGGCCGAGGGCCAGCAGCACGGCCCCGGCGGCGAACGCCGCCGGCACCAGCCAGAACCCAGACCACGCGGCCGCCAGGCGGGACCGAAGGGTACGCGGAGCGCGGCTCATCTCGCCGTAATCCCCGGTACGTGCCCTTTGCATACCTGCCGACGGGTCTGTTTACCTTGAGGTGGACCTCGACCGGACGCACGAAGGAGGTGGGCCGGTACCCGGCACACCGATCATGAAGACTCGACACCTCACCGGCAAGCCTCACCTCCGCCGCCCTGCTGATGCTCGCGGCAGGGTGCGGCGACGGCCAGGGACCGGCCCCCGCCTCGTCCGGTTCGAGCCCAGCGGTGACGTCGACGCCGCCGCCGGGAACGCCGACGGCCCCGGCAACCGACGAGGCACCCACGCCCGCGCCGACCACGGCGGCGCCCGCGCCCTCGCCCTCGTCGAGTCCGTCGACCCCGTCGAGCACCCCCGACGGCGGCACGCGGGACGTGTTGCGTCGCGGTGACACCGCAGACGCGGTCAAGGTGCTCCAGGAGCGGCTGGACCGGCTCGGGTACTGGGTCGGTGAGTCCGACGGCACGTTCGGCATGCTCACCGAGCAGGCGGTCTCCGCGCTGCAGAAGGCCGCCGGCCTGCGCCCGGACGGGATCGTGGAAGCTAAGACCCGGGCCGCGCTCGACGCCGGGAAGCGCCCCGAGGCCCGCAGCGTCGACGGCCATCTCGCCGAGGTGGACCTGGACCGGCAACTGCTGATGATCGTCGACGACGGTGAGGTGAGCCGGATCTTCAACACCTCGACCGGCACGTTCGAGCACTACACCTATCAGGGGGAGACCTACCTGGCCGACACCCCGCGCGGCAGGTGGACCATCGACTGGCAGGTCGACGGCTGGCGCGACGGCCCGCTCGGCCGGCTGTACCGTCCGAAGTACTTCCAGGAGCAGGGGATCGCGATCCACGGCTACACCAGCGTTCCGCCGTTTCCGGCGTCGCACGGGTGCGTGCGGGTGACGCTGCCGGCGATGGACTGGCTGTGGGCGCAGGACGTGCTGCCGAAGAAGACCCGGGTCTGGGTCTACTGACGCTCGTTCCCCGGACGAGTCCCGCCGCGACGGCCGTTTGCTCACAGATACTGCTTCCGCCAGGCGCTGACCGCCTCCTCGACGGCGTGCTCCTCGCGGCGCAGGGATGCCTTGATCCGTCTACGCTCGCCGGTCATCCGTCGGAACACCGCGAGCGCGCCGCAGACCGTGACGAGCACCGCGAGTGCGGCCAGCGGCGCGAGGTGCGCGCCGGGCACCGTCAGCGCGGCGATCAGCGCGGCGACTGCGAGGGTGGAGCGGCTCGTCCGGCGAAAGGCCCGGCGGGCGATGGCCGCCTGACTCAGCAGGTAGATCACGACTCCGCCGTGCAGGACCGCGCTGATCGGAGCGGACAGCGGTGAGTGGCGCATGGCGACCGCCTCCAGCAGCAGCTTGAGGCCCAGGGCGGTGGTCACCACGCCGAGGATGGTCAGCAGGTGCAGGTAGGTGTAGACGTCGCGGGCCAGCGGCACCCGGACGCGGTCGCGTGCGCCGTGCAGGATCTGTTCCACCCCGGCGGCCAGGCTGTCGAAGTGCAGCCACCACAGCGCGGCGACCAGTGCGATGCCCAGCACGGACGCGGTGATCACCCGGGTGGTCAGGGCCAACCGGTCGAACCGGCCCGGCCCGATGCCCAGGGAGATGACCACCTCGCCGAGGGCGACGAGCACGATCAGGCCGTGCCGCTCGGCCCAGTGCCCGGCCGACGGCAGCGACCAGTGCGCGTAGGGCAGGACCAGCCCGACCGCGTACTCGACGAGCAGGGCGGCGGTCCACAGGGCCAGGCGGGCCTCCAGGACCGCGCCGTCCGGCACCCACCAGGGTGCGGCGACCGAGCCGCCAGCCGTCGGCCGGTCGGCGGCGCGACGGGGCGGGGGTGCGTCGTCATGGTGGTCACGCCGGAACACTACCTGCATAGGTATCTAGGTAGTTAGTCAGGCAGATGGCCGCCCATCCGGTCCGACTAGCATGGGCGCGTGCACACGTCGCTGCCGGACTTCCAGATGCCCAACGACGAGCAGGTCCACCTCGCCGCCGAGAGCTTCCGGCTGCTCGCCGACCCCACCCGCATCAAGATCCTCTGGGCCCTGCTGCAGGGTGAGTCATCCGTGGCCTGCCTCGCCGACCTCGTCGGGGCCGCCCCTACCGCGGTCAGCCAGCACCTCGCCAAACTCCGCCTCGCCGGCCTGGTCCGCGGCCGGCGCGAAGGCACCTTCGTGCACTACTCCGCCGCCGACTCCCACGTCCGCGCGCTGCTCGCCGAGGCCCTGTTCCACGCCGACCACGCCGACCGGAACCTGCCCGACCACCCGGCGACGGAGCACACCCACGCCCCTGCCGTCTCCGGTCGCTGACCGACCGACCACACTTCGCCACGAGCGCCGACGGGGCGCTCGCCGCCGCGCTTCTGCACACCAGCGACGACTACGCGCTCCTGCTCATCGGCGTCGCCGCCTGCTGCGCGCTCGCCGCCTTCGGCGTCACCATCCGAACGAAGCTTCCCTACACCGAAGCCCTCCAACAAACACTCGTCACGTACTGCGTGAATGTGATTGTTCGGTCATGACACGACCTGTCCGACCGAAGGAACATCTCGTCGGTCCACTCGTACCTGCTGTCCTACCCGCGCGTCCGGGTCCAAGCCCGATGCCGATGCCGGCTCTACCTGCCCGAGTCTGTCCGTCGGCGATCACGGATGCGGCCCTGTTTCTATGGATGGCCCTTCCGGCACGCTGTGGCCGGGTGAGCGCGCAGCACCTCCTGCGCGCGCTGGGCTGGCCCCCGCACCACCGCCTCGACATTCAGCCGCGTCACGGCATGATCGTCGTCTGCTCGGCCAGCGACGGCCGCCACCAGGTGGGTGGCCGAGGTGACCTACCCCTGCCGGCGAATGCCCGGCACATGTGCCGCATCGAGCCCGGTCAACCCGTGCTGCTCGCCGCCATGGTCGCGCATGACCTGCTCGTCGTGTATCCCGTCAGCACCGTCGTACGCCTGCTCGCCGACCTGCACACTCACCTGCCGGGAGTCAGCGATGAACACTGACCCCGCCGCCGTCGCTGCCGCTCGCCAGGTTCTGGCTCACCTGGGCGTCACGGTGACCGATCTGCAGTCGCACCCCCCGGCGCCGGCCTTTTTGCCGACGGTCGCCGAGTATCTGCCCCGTGTTGTCGCCGCTGCCGGGCCCGGAGCACGCCGCACCTACGGCACCTACTGGGACCGGATGGCCGCCGCGTGGGCCGAGCGGCCATTGGACACCATCGTCGCCAGCGACGTCGAGGCCCTGAAACAGGCGATGATCGCCGGCGCCGTGGCGCGGCGCAACAGCCGCAACGGTCGGCACGCCGGTGAGCACGCCATCGCCGCCGCCCGTGCCTTCTACCGATGCGCCATCGCCGATGGGCTGATCGACGCCGCCGCCAGCCCCGCGCACCGGGTCGCGAAACCCCGACGCCTACCCGGCACCCGCCGCGCGCTGACCGCACACGAGTTGGAGGAGATCAACGCGATAGCGCGCACCAGCGGGAACGACGTCATCCTCGACGCGCTGCTCCTGCGCCTGCACACCGAGACCGCGTGCCGCCGCGGCGGCGCCCTGGCTCTACGGCTGGTCGACCTCGATACCACCAACGGACTCGTCCGCCTCACCGAGAAGGGATCTACTGTCCGCTGGCAACCCATCACCCTCGAACTCGCCGGACACCTGCGGGAGCACGGCGACGCTCGCGGCGCGGTCCTGCCGGCCGATCCGCTCCTGCGTGCACGCAACGGCCAGCCGATCACCAGCCGCCGCTACGATCACCTGTGGGAACGCCTCGGCGTTCGCCTGCCCTGGGTCGCCGTGCACGGCATCTCGACCCACTGGCTGCGCCACACCACGCTGACCTGGGTGGAACGGCACTTCGGTTACGGCATCGCCCGCGCCTACGCCGGCCACACCGACAGCCCGGGATCCTCCACCACCACCTACATCAAGGCCGACCTGCACGACGTCGCCAGCGCGCTGTCCGCCATGACCAACCAGCCCCATCCACTGGCCCTCGGGTGGCAGATCACGCCGGCACGTGGTCGCAGTTGAACCACGTCGCGTTGCCCACGTCCGAGTAGGGGACAGGGAGCCGCGTGCGGTGCCGGGGCGGACAGGCTCCGAATGCACCGCACGCGGCGAGGGGGAGTGCGGCCGTGCGTCCGCAGCGCGACCTCCCTCGCGGAAGCATCGATCGGGAAAGTCCTTGATCTGCCACTGCCAAGCGGCCCGCTGTGGGCGTGCCAGCTGCCAGTTGGTGGGCGTCGAACGGAGGTGAGCAGCGGCCGGCCACGGACGCATCTGACGAAGTGGCTGGCGATGTCGAGCCTTGCGGCTGGAGCGGCCCCCCTCGACGTGGCCCGCAGGGGGCGTGCCTCAGCGCGAGATCGTCCGGGAGCCCGTGCTGGGGCTGCTGCCGGGCGTAGCCTGCCGTGGTGAGCACACCAGGCGACGACTACACGGCGGCGCTTCCACGCAAACGTATGGGCGCGGCGGTCTTGTTTACCGATGCTCTCGGACGCGCGATGCTGGTCGAGCCCGTCTACAAGGATTACTGGGAGATCGTCGGTGGGTGCGTCGACGCTGACGAGTCACCTCGACAGGCAGCGGCACGCGAGGTCAAGGAAGAACTGGGCAAGTCCGTCGTTCCCGGTCGACTGCTGGTGGTGGATTGGGTGCCGCCGCAGCCGGATCGCACCGAGGGCGTCATGTTCGTCTTCGACGGCGGCGTGCTGGATGAGACGGGAACCGCCGACATCCACCTGCCGCCCGACGAACTGCGCAGTTGGGCTTGGTGCGGCCAGGAGGACATCAAGCAGCGGACGTCGGAGTTGTTGGCCCGTCGCGTGATGGCGGCGCTGCGGGCGAAGACCGAGGGCACGACCCTCGACCTGGAAAATGGGTTCCCCGTGCAGTGAAGGCATGTCGGCGGCACGGCTCCCAGCTCCAGCAAGGCGCGCCGCCGCGCTGTACGGGCCGCCACGTCGAAGCCGTCCGGCGAGCCGATCGGGGCAGGTCGGACAGATGCCAGCGAGGCGTCCGGCTCCGCGGGCAGGCTGGTGCCGCCGGAGCGGTAGAGGTTGTCATGGAAGCCATCGGCATAGAGCAAGCAGTTAGGCCGGCACGGGCCTTAGCAACGAGGCGGGTTCGCTGGAGGCCGGCTGCGCTGATCAGCGGCGCGAGGTCGCCCATAGCGCGTTAGGCGTCGACGCCAGCGGGACGACCTGTATGGCCGGCGTCTGAGTAGGGCGGCGACGTGCAGTTACTGATCGGTCAAACCGGTGCGGCCGCTCGCAGGCCCGGCAGGTTGCGCGGTTTTGCTCGCCCGTTGTCAGCCTGGCATCGGCGGTGATCTACGTGGTCAGGCGGCGCGGCGGACCGGGCGCAGCAACGTGAGCGCTCGAAGGGCGTCGGCGCGGGAGATGGGCTGATCATCATCGGACTGCATGGTCAACACGATCTCGATGGCTTGCCGGATCCAGGCGGTTTTGGTGATGCCGGCGTCCCTGGCGGCCGCGGTGACGGCGTCATCGAGGTCGGTCGGCATGCGCAGGGACCGCACGACCATGACCTCAGCGCCTTCTGGCGGAAGGGAGGCAAGCAGTTCTGCTTCCTGGTCCGCTGTCGCCGGCGCCGGGTCGAAGGTGAGGTCGTGCATCAGTGCGGCGGCCTCTTCCGGGGTGCGCGGCAGGTGCTGGTTGTCGCTCATCGCGTCTGCTCCCATCGGGTGAAGTCGGCACGTTCGGTGTCGCTCATGTCTCGCGCACCGATAATCTTCCAGGTGAAACCGTCGACGTGGTGCACCGCCACGATCAGAGGACGACCGTCGCGGGTGCGCGCCCACACGGTCAGTACGCGCAACCCGTTGGCGTCAGCCCCTGGACGCGGCCACCGCTGCTTGGCCTCCAAGGCTTGGCGGACCTCATAGGGCTGAATGCCCGCCAGGGCCTGCAACGCCCACTCTTCCCACTCGTACGGCACCTAGCAAGTGTAATACACGCGTATTCCAGCAGCTGGACCTGTCGTTTCGAACAGGGCTCAAGGCCGCCGGAGGGGAGTCCATGCGCCTGACAATCGCGACGTGTCTGTCCTAGGACGCCGCACAAGCTGTTTCGGAGACCGCGCCGCCAGTGTGATGACTATCCATACCTCTGAGCCGACCGGGGTGGGCTTCGCCACCGACGATCGGCCGCGCTGTTGTGGGCCGTGGCTGGGCCACACGGGCTCACGGGTGAGATGGACCAGAGAAACTGCCGGGCGGCATAAGATCCCGGCCGGCCTGCCTGCGTCGAGCCCAGGGCAGACCAGATTCTCGGCGAAGGCGGGCAGGCCAGCTACCTCGTGCGACTAAGGTCGCCCAAGAGGCTCTCGATCACCGCCTCCTCGTGGATCGCGGTGGCGGTCTGCGCCATCGCCCCGGAGAGGGCCGGATCCCACGGAGTCTTCCTCGCGCGCCCGGTGAGAGGTTGTCGTGGCGTCCCACGTTCGGTGGCCTGTGCGACGGCACGGCGATAGTCGGCAGCCATGAATTGCCAGGGTTTGGCGTTGTATCGCCGCATGATGCGGTCGGCGATGGCGATGCCAGGCCAGTCGAAGTCTCCGTGGTAGAGCAGACGCACGTCCGGCGATTCCATGGCAGCGTCTAGGAGGGCGATAGAAACCGTTGTGGGGTTGCCCATCGTGCAGACGATCGCCGCAGCAGCACCCGCATCGGCAGCAGCTTCCAGAACCCGTGGGTTCTCACATACATAAACGGTCTGCGGGGCCAGACGAAGGGGAGCAAGACGGCGGATTTCCCGTAGCGTCAGGTGGGTCTCGGCGCCTGCGTCGGCGCGGAAGCGCAGCCAGTCATCGCCGAGGGGGCGCAGCCCATAGGTGAGTACGGTCGTCGCAACAGTGTCGCTGGTTACCCCGGCGGCATCCCAGAGAGCGCGGCGTTCCGAAGCGCCTAGCGGGTAATCGGAGGCACCGGTGAGGGCGAGGGCGAGCCCTCGCAGGACTAGGCGGGTCAGCGGGCTGTCATCGTCGAGCCCGTGGGCGCTGCCGGTGACTACTTGAGCCAGTTCGCCGCGGGACCAGGTTCGTGAGGTTCCCCCGGTTCGCCGGAGGGTTGGTTACCTGGCGCCGGTGGGCTCCGGCTGAACGATAGCTGTCTGGTCCTGTCGGGCCTGGTGGTTGTGCCAGGCGATTTCGTATTCGTCTGGGGACCGCCAGCCGAGGTCTTTTTGGATGCGGCGGGTGTTGTACCACCCGTCGATGTAGGTGAAGATCGCGTTCTCGGCCTCGTCGCGGGTTCGCCAGGAGTTGCGGTAGACAAGTTCGATCTTCAACGTCGACCAGAAGTTCTCCATCAGGGCGTTGTCGTAGCTGTCACCCACCGATCCCATCGAGGGCAGGATCCCGTTGTCGGCCAGGCGTTGGGCGAAGCGGAACGACGTGTAGTTCGACCCGCGGTCTGAGTGGTGGATCAGTTGGCCGTCGCGGACGTCGCGGGACCAGATGCCGTATTCGAGGGCGCCGAGGATCAGGTCGGTGTCGCAGCGGTCGGAGCACCGCCAGCCCACGATGCGGTTGGAGAACACATCCCGCACCGCGGCGAGCCAGAACACGCCCTCGCCGCAGGGGATCCGGGTGGCATCGGCGACCCACAACCGGTTCGGCGCCGCAGCGGTGAACTGCCGGTTCACCAGATCGGGAGCCGGTGTCGCCTTCGGGTTCGACCGGGTCGACGGGATGCGCCACTTCTTGCGCAGAAACGCCCCCTGCAGGCCGGCGGTCCGCATCAACCGCTCCACGCGTTTGCGGCCGACGTGCCGGCCTTGGCGGCGCAGCATGGCGTGCACCCTCGGGCTGCCGTAGGTGCCGCCCGACACCTCGTGGATCTCCGCGATCTCCACCGCCAGTTCGGCGTCCTCCCGGCGCCGCACAGACGGGTTGGCGGCCTGGGCGAGCCAGCCGTAGTAGGTCGACACCGCGACGTTGAGGACCCGGAGGACGGGCTCGACTCCGAAGCGATCGCGCAGCTCGTCGACGAGCGTCACGACCGTCGCCGGGTCGGGTCGAGTTCCGAGGCGAAAAAAGCCGACGCGGCTTTCAGGATCTCGTTGGCTCGCTTCAGTTCGGCGTTCTCCCGCCGCAGCCGGCGCAGCTCCTCCAGCTCTCCGCTGGTCGGCCGGTCGTCACGCTGGCCGCGGTCGGCCTCGTCCTGGCGGATCCAGTTCCGCAACGCCTCGTGATGCACCCCAAGCTGCCGCGCCAGCTGGCGGATCACGGGCTTCGGGTCCGACTCCCGATACAAACGCACCGCACGTTCACGCAGCTCATCGGGGTACTTCTTCGGTGCTGCCACGAATGACTCCCTTCAGCTCCATCAGAGCATGATCGAAAGCCTCCGAGCTACCGGGGGAACCTCAGTGGGAAGCATGGCGATCGGCCGTATCGTCGGCCGCTATCGGTACCAGGCGGATGCACCGCCCGGGTTCCGCCACACCCGAGCGGTGCAGTGGATCAACACCTCGGTTCCGAGGAACGCCTTCAAGAACGACCTGTTCAACAGCCTCGGGTCTGTCGTGAGGATCTGTGGCCTGCCGCCCGACCTACAAGGCCGGCGGCTGGCGACGGTGGCGCGGAACAAGCCGGATCCGGGTCCCGAAGGCCCGCCAGTCCAGCCTCCTGATTCACCGCAACGCCGAGACTTGGTAAGCGTCCTCGATGTCGGCGACGGCGCCTGCACCGTCATCACGACCCGACGTGGCGGCCGTGAGTCAGTGACCGTGATCGACTGCGGCAGCGATAGTCTCTCCGCCGACGACGCGTGTGAACGTCTAGTGGACGCCCTCGACGGACGGCCCGAGCTCATCGAGACGATCATCATCACTCACTTCGACGTCGATCATTACTTGGGCTTCGTTCGCCTCGCTGAGAGCATGCGCGCCCGGGGCCAACGCTTCCGTCGCTTGCGCCTTATCTCACCACGCCCCCCACGCGTCGTACCCCAGTACGCGCTCAGCTACCTGGCGATGGCCCGCTTCGTCACCGGCGTGCGCAGTCTAGATCTCGCACTCGAGCTTGAGACCGTCACCAACCGCGGGCTGCACTACACCCCGATGTCCCGTGGCGCCGGTGGTGCCTTCCTCGCCGGCGGACGAGGCTACGAGGTGATGTGGCCACCGCCGATACTGCCGCCAGGCGTGACCCGTCAGGTCCAGAACGCGGTACTCGCCTTCGAAGAACTCGCTCGATCACTCGCCGACAGCGGCAACCCCGCCTTGAAGGACAACTTCGAAACGGCCCGCACCGGCGGGTGGCTGCAACCATCCCGAGACGAGATTCCGCAGCGGCCCTCCTTCAGGGGCGGTGATCCGGGCGAGTTCCCGGAGCTGCTCGACGCCGAAGATACCGGCGACGATGGACATTGGCTCGACGTCGACCGGCTGAACATCCCCGAACACCTCCAGCAAGACTTCCGCGTGGTGTGGGACCGGATGCGCCGCGCCAACAACAACATGTCGCTGGTATTCGAGGACGCCGAACCGGGGCGGCTCATAGCCTTCGGCGACGCCAGCCATCCCGTCCTGTCATGGCTCGCCACGACGAACCTCAGCCCCGCCCACTACGCACTCATGCTTGCGCCCCACCACGGCACCCACCCCCTACCAGCCTCCCTACAGGTAACCGCAGAACTGTGCGTCGCGCAGAACGGCACGAAACGAGCCCATCTATGGCCGCGCCATCTTGCGACCCACCGACAGCACGGCACCTGCGTCAGCAGCACCGCGGGCAACCACCACCTGTTGCTGTAACTCCCGCAGTAGGCCGACACAGCCGGGCGTCTAACAGGCGCGGCGCAGGACCAGCGAATCCGCCCACGGAGTCCATGTCGATCCACTCGTGCGGCAACTCCGGTAGCGCCGGCTCCGTCGATGGCCTTGACGGACGCAGCGGCATGATCACATCATCGGCAGGGCTAGTGCCGTGACCACGAACGTTCACGGTGTCGAGCCGACGGTAGCCTCGGCGCGGTGACGGAGGACGACTTCATGATCAGGCTTAGCCGGGACGAGGCGTTGGTGCTCTCAGACTGGCTTCACCGGATGATGGGCACTGCCGATTTCGACGAGTTGGTCGATCGGCTGCCAGTGCCGGGACGTCACCCGGTCCTGATGCTCGACAGTCGACATCCGGCCGTAGAACACAAACCGCAGGCCGCGCCGCCGTTGGTGAGGTGGTTGCGGGTCGGCCTGCGGCTGGCTGTTGAGCCATCGAGTCAAGGGAGGGTCCAGATCGTCACGCGAGTTGTCTGACACGCCGATATTCCTACGAAGGATGTTCGTGGCTGGGTCGGACAAGCAGTTCGCCGGCGTTCATCACGGCAGTCGGGCACCTCGGAGGCGTCGGTCAGTACCACCACCTGTGGCTTCTACGACGACTCCGCACCGCGGCGGTCTTGGTTAGTACTCCAGCAGGAGATCCGTTTCAGGGCTCGGTGAGGGCTTGGCGGGCGTAGTGGCTGATCTTGGCGTCGGCTTGGTGTTGGCGTCGGAAGACCGACCAGGCGATGACGTCGCCGACGCCTCGGGCGGGTTCGATGACCAGGGCGTGGAACAGGCGTCGGAGTTCGTTGACGGTGATCGGGATCAAGCCGTCCGGGCTGGTGGTGCTGGCCGCTGCGGCGGCGGCGAGGAATGCGTGTGCGGCGATGACGAGGGTGGTCCAGCGGTGCCAGGCTCGCCAGCGGCGGTGTTGGTGTTGGTCCAGGCCGAGACCGGTCTTGGTGGCCTGGAACGATTCCTCGATGCTCCAGCGTCGGCCGGCAACGGCGACCAGCTGGCGCAGCGGAACCGGTCCGGGTGACCAACAGCGGTAGAACGCCAGCTCACCGGTGCTGCGGTTGCGGCGGATCAGCAGCCAGTGGTGACCGTCGTGCTGGTCGGCCGCCAAGGGCAGGGCGACGAACGCCCAGTCGTAGTAGCGGTGCCCTTTCGCCCCTTGGCCGGCGGAGATCCGCTGCCACGCCCGCTTCGGCAGGTTGACGGCGATCTGGTCCGCTCGCTGGATGCCCAGTCCGGTCAGGATCCGGTGCGAGCAGGCGACCGCGAGAACGTAACCGAGTCGATGGTCGCGCAGGGCCGCGGCCAGGTGCGGGTCACCGCCGTAGGCTTCGTCACCGGCGACCCACCGGCAGGGCAGCCCACCGGCGAGGGCGTTGTCGATCAGCTGTCGTGCCAGCTGGGGTTTCGTGGCGAACCCAACCGTGTCGGGCACCCCTGCCTCCATCCGTCGTGTGGGGTCCTCGGCCCACGATTTCGGCAGGTAGAGGGCAACGTCGAGCAGGGTGTGCCCGGCCGGTGAGGCATACGACAGGTGCACCGCGAGCTGACAGTTCTCGATCTTCCCGGCGGTGCCGGAGTACTGCCGTTGCACTCCGACGGTGTGCACGCCCTTCTTCAGATCCCCGGTCTCGTCGATGACCAGCACCCCGTCCGGGTGTCCGAGCTTGACCGCGACGAAGTCCCGCACGTCGGCGCGGACCTGCGCGTCGTCCCACCGGGCCCGACCGATCAGGTCCTGCATGCCACCTGGCCCGTCGTCACCGGCGTGGTCCGCGATCGTCCAGCAGTTCTTGGCCGGTAGCGGCGCCAGCAGGCCGGCCATGAAGTCCCGCACCCGTCGGCGGGGCTCAGGCCGCCCGAACCGCGACCCGATCACGTCCATCAGCTCGTCGAACAGCCCAGACCATCGCCGGGCGTCTACTCTGTAGGCGGCAGCCACCGCCGTATCTTGGGTCCACACAACCACGAGACTCAGCGGTGGCTGCTCCATGCCCACGGACAAAACTACACCGACCCAGCAGGCCCGAACCGATCTCCTGCTGGAGTATTAGGGTGATGACACAGTGGCTTTTGATCGTCTGACATCGATAGTCGAGTTCGATTTGAGGTACGCTGCTGGCTCGGTGGATTCATCTACGCCTCTCGCGCGGCCGGTGAGAGGCGTGGCGTTGTTCATCAGGGGAGGAAGCTCTTGTCTGGTCATCCCATGCGTCGCCGGCTCGCCACGGCGGCGGCTATCGTGCTCGGCTCGGCGGCTTGTCTGGTCGCCACTCCCGCGCAGGCCTCATCCGGGACCCTGTATGTCGGCCCATCGCCGTCGTACGGGTTCTACAACCAGAATGACTCGTCGGATCTACTGCGCGTGCTGGCCAATCCGACCGGGGCAGTGCCCAGCGGCAAGTGCCTGGACATGTGGTACGACTGGAGCCGCGAGGGCGGTCACTTCGACGCACGTATGGCACGGTCCTGCCGACCGGCCTCTCAGCGCGACAGTGGTAACACGTACGAGTCCACGAACGTGTTCGGCTTCAACAAGCTGTTCAGTTGCTATGGCAACAATAACGCGACCACCAGCGGCACTTGCGAGATAGCGATCGGCTTACCAGCTGATGTCATCGTGAGCATTCCGAACAAGTGCACCCGCTCGTGGTGGCTCACCTCCACCGGCTCGTACCTGTACGACGGGGGCGGCTCGGTCACTTCTTGCACGTCCTGATTTCGTATGAAGGGAGCCCACCGACCAATGGTTAAGCGCCGCCGGAACGTTGCCGTTGCAACTGCCGTCACCATCGCCGCGCTGGCCGGCTGTGCCCAGCCCGGCATGCCTGCCGCCGCGCCCGTCGGCGTCGATGCCCCGGCCATGTTGTCCGCTGTGATCGACCAGGTATATGGAACGCCGCAACAGCGTCTGGCCGGTGAGGAGCGGATGTGGCTCACGAGCCAGTCCGCGATCGCCGCCTGCGCCCGGACCAAGGGCGTCGTGTACGGCGTCACCCCCTATCAGCCGATGAGCCCGCCTACCGACCCTGCCCCCGGCGATCTGCTCGGATTTGCGCCCCACCGCGCCGATTTCGGGGTCGCCGCCCGTATCGAGATGCTGGCCAAGCGAGGTGAAACCCCCAACCCGGGTTTGCCTGCCGCCGCGGATGACCAAGCTCGCTGGTTCACTGCTGTCGAGTCCTGCCAGAACGCCGCCACCGCAGGCGAGAAGCTCAGGGCTCCTGACGGGCAGGAGGAACTGGAAGTCGAGCTGGTAGACCTGCTCGGTAGCGTCCAGCAGCAGGTCGCACCGGACCTGACTCGCCAATACGCCAGCTGCATGAAGTCGGCCGGAATCGACGCCGGTGACCTGTCCGAGGCGTACCTGAAGGTCGAGCAAAAGTTCCCGCCTGTGTCATTTGAGCGTCCGTCGGACCCGACCGCCCTCCCTGAATGGGCCGACGCTGTCGCATTTGAGAAGAAGGTAGCCGCTGCCGACTGGGCCTGCCGTGAATCACGGCTCGATGGAGTCGTCAACGCCGCCGCTAACGACCTGCAGAAGTTCACCACCACCAACACCGCCCGAATCGCACGAGTCGCCGACGGCTGGAAGGCGATGCCCAGCCTCGCGCAGACGCTACGCGCCACCGTCAAGACCACACCCGTGAAGTGATATCCCCGCCGGGCTTGGTGGGCGACGGACCTGCCAAGCCCGGCCGGAGTACGGGATGGAACTCGTCGGAATTCCGGGAACCTCAGCAGGTGGAAAGATCCTCTACTGCCGCCCTCGGACCAATCGTTGCCGACACTAATGTTCTCGTCAACCGAGTCGGTCTGGCGCTGCTCGCCGGGATCGCCAGCCTTTACCTCGAGCCGTGCGCCTCAATGCTGTCCATGCTCACGCACGGTAGTAGGAGTGCCAGCTTGAGCCAACCCTGGCCGTACCGTAATCTATGAGCATGCGCACCCGAAATGGTGCACATATGATACGTACAGGTGTTCGGATCCCCCCTCGGACACCAAATTTCGTGGAAAATCGCCTAAATGGGACAGAATGGCTGTCCCATTTAGGCTTACTTAGGCCGAAAAGTTGTGATTCTTGGCGGCGGCTGCCTGGCTATGATTGGCTGCATCTGTCCAACCCGGTGACAGGAAATGGTGTCTCTCTGGCGCGCTGACGTCGCAGATTCACGGTGGTGGGCATGCCGGGTCTGAGCCTTACCGCCGGTACGGGGCGATGATCTCTTTTGGGCGCAGCGCGAGGGCTGCGAGCTCACGTAGCGCCGGCGAGGTGAGGTAAAACCTGCCGCGGGTCTCGCCGTGCTGTTCGAGCATGCCTGCCCGGACAAGGGCGCGAAGGTCGCGTGTTGCTTGGTCGTCGGTGAGGTTCTCGTCGCGTTGGTAGAGGGTTCGGCGTACTCGGCCGCCGGTGGCGGCGAGGTGTAGGGCGCTGACGACCCGCTCGGGTAGCCCGTTGCGCCGGACCCAGGTGTCGAGTAGTTCCCAGAGCTGCGCGGCCTGATCGAGGCGTTGTCGGACCAGTTGGGCCTGTTGGTGGTGGGCGCTCAGGCAGAACCGGATCCATCTGCTGGCGTCGTTGTCGGGCTGCCAGGAGGGGCCGCCGACCTCACCGAGTGCGTCGTAGTAGGCGTAAATGTTCCGGCCGACGCCGAGCCACTCCTCAATGGAGGAGAACTCCGGGGCGAGGACACCGTCGCGGGCGAGTACGAGGGTATGGAGACAGCGCGACATCCGTCCATTCCCGTCCCGCCAGGGGTGGATCTTGACCAGGTTCAGGTGGGCCATGGAGGCCCGTACGAGTAGCGGGGTCTCCGGTTCGCCGTCGGCCAGCCAGTCGATCAGCTCGGAGATCAGCGACGGAACGTCGTCGGCGTCCGGCCTCGTGTAGACGCGTCGGCCGGTGTGCGCCTCGTCGATATGTATGTCACCCGGACGGTAGCGACCCGGCCACTTGCCGAGCTCATGCCGGAGCATCATGAAGTGCAGCGCGTTGAGCAGCATGTGCTGCCAGGTGAACTCGCGTGAGCGGGCGAGTTGTTGCACGTAGGTCAGGGCATCCCGATAACCGGTAATGACGTCCCAGGTTTGCGGGTTCGTCTCCACCGGTTCGTCGCCGGCGACGGCGGCGGCGTCGTCCAGGGACACCTGATAGCCCTCGATCGAATTCGAGCCCTGGATGGCGTGAGCGATCAGGGTGCGCCGGAGGTGTCCTGTCCACCGGTGTGGCTCGGCGATCTGGCACCGCAGGCTGTCCCGCATGGCGTCCAGTTCGCCGAGCACGCGCTTGTCGTCGTCGGCGAGCGCAGGGGTCCGATACAGCATGCGCCGGTCTTAGAGCGTGTTTGAGATCGGGTTGATCAGGTCCGGGTGAAGGTGCGGCGGGCTTGGCGGCGTGCGGGTTGGCCGCGGGTGATGCGGCGGGTCATGCCGGCGATGGCGGCCCAGCGGATGAGGGCTGCGGAGACGGCGGGGTGCCGTTCGTAGTCGCGGGCGAGCCGGCGGCAGGCGGTGAGCCAGGCCAGGGTGCGTTCCACG
>NZ_LEKG01000054.1:39278-62394 GCF_001029515.1 Micromonospora sp. RV43
CGCCCACTGGGCATCGGTCAGGTCGGAGGGGTAGCCACGGCGTGCAGACACCGCGCCACCCTGCCCGTCTCGCCGGTGGAAGTCATGCCACCACGCCGTCCACAACAGACCTTCTCAAACACGCTCTCAGATCTCAAGCCGGCTAACGGTTCGGCCGCCGGCGTAAGGTGCGTAGCCGGCAGGAGCGCCGTCGTGCGCTGGACTGCGGGGTCGGTGGCACATCGACTAGTGTTCGGACGCATGGCAACGACTTCTCAGACGAATGCTCTACCAACCCTCGAAGAGTTCCTGTCGGATGAGCACTCGCTCATGCTGACCCCGGGGCTGAAGGAGCAGATGCGCGAGAGTCACGAGCTGTTGGAGCGGACGGCGAGCAAGGGCCTGCCGATCTACGGCGTGTCCCGGGGCTTCGGTCCGCTGGCCGAGTTCTCTGCCGACGACGACCCGACGCGGCACGGGCTCGGGCTGATCGCGCACCTGTCGGTAGGGCAGGGTCCCCACCTGCCCCGGGAGACGACCCGACTGATGATGGAGATGCGACTGCGCGGGATGACCAGGGGGTTCTCGGGGATCGAGCCCGAGCGGTGGAGCGTCCTGGCCCGGATGCTCAACGCCGGCTTCGTCCCGGTGGTGCCGTCCCTCGGCTCGGTGAGCGCCAGCGGCGACCTGATCCCGTTGGCACACGCCGCCAGTTGCCTGGCGGGGGAGGGGATGGCCTGGTCGCCCGACGGGGGATCCGAGGTGACGACGGCCCGTGAGGCACTGCGCGCGCTCGACCTCGAACCGTTCGTCTGGCACGCGAGGGAGGCGCTGGCCTTCGTCAACGGCACCAGCGCCAGCCTGGCGGCCACCGTGCTCAACCACGTACGTATCCGCCGGCAGTGCTGGATCCTGGCCACCCTGACCGGCGTCATCGTGGACGTCCTGCGCGGCAACGCCGAGCCGTACAGCGAGGTGGTGGCCCTGGCCCGGGGCAACTCGGCCGGTCACCGGCTCGCGGCGTCCTGGGTACGGGCGCAGATCACCGAGCCGCAGGACGCGTCGTCGGCGCGTAAGCTGCAGGAGCAGTATTCGCTGCGCTGCGTGCCGCAGATCGTGGGCAGCGTCCTGGACTTCCTCGACGCGACGGATGCCGTGCTGAGCCGGGAGGTCCACGGCTGCTCGGACAATCCGGTGGTCAGCACCGACGGGATCTTCCACGCCGGCAACTTCTACGCAGTCACCCAGGGTCTGGCCTCCGACCAGCACGTCACCCTCGTCCACCAGGTCGCGTACGTGGCCGAGCGGCAACTCGCGCTCCTGGTCAACCCCGCCAGCAACGGCAATCTGCCGCCGCTGCTCGCCAGTCGTCCCGGCGCCAACAGCGGGTTGGCGGGTGTGGAGCTGGCGGCCTGCGCCTATCTCTCCGAGATCCGGATGCTGTCGACGCCGGCGACGGTGACGCCGGTGCCCGCCAATGTCGACAACCAGGACGTCGTCCCGATGGCGCTGACCAGCGCCCTGCGGGTGGCGCGGCAACTCGACCTGGCCGACCTGGTGCTGGGCTCGTTGGGGCTCGCGGTCGCCCAGATCCTGCGCCTCACCGGAGCGCAGGCCACCTCCCGGGACGACTGGACCGCCACCCTTCTGTCGCTCTCCGCGGCCTTCGAGGACGACCGGCCGCTGCACGGCGAGGTCCGTACCGTCGCCGACGCGTTGCACACCTTCGCCGGGGAGCACGTGCGCTGAGGCCCGCTCGTCCCCGCCCCGCGCCGGCCCGAGCAGTTCGGCGGCCGCCGTCGGGGGACCTGCGGGGATAGGTCACATTAGGACACCAATGGGCATCGGTTGTACGTTTCGACAGTGGACGGGAGAATGCAAGGAATGTTCCCACGGCTTCTGAGGTCCGGCTCCGCCGAGCGTCCCGTCCTGCGGGCCGGTGCCGTGGTGCTGACGAGGGCCGAGCTGCGCGCAGCCGTGACCAGGGCCGCCGGAGCGCTCCGCGAGACGGGCGTGGGCGACTGCTCCTGCCTGCTGTTCCGGCCGGTGCCGAGCGTCGAGTTCGTCGTGCGGCTGCTCGCCGTCCTCGACCTCGGGGCCCAGGCCGTCGTCCTCGACCACCGGCTGCCCGGGGAGGTCGTCACGGCGGTGGGCTCCGTCGTCGGCGCGACCCACGAGATCCGGTCCGACCGTCCGTTGCCACCCAGCCGTGGGTGCGTCGTCGATCGGCCGGTGACCGTCCGCCGCGGCGGCGCGGGACGGCGGTCCGCGGCGTCGCTGCTGCAGGTGTCGTCCGGCACGACCAGCACCCCCAAGCTCTGTGCCCGCTCGGACGCCGACATCGACGGCGAGATCGAGGACTACCGGGCGCTCGGCGGCCTCGCCGCACCGGGGGAGAGCATCGTGCTGGCCGCGTCGCTCGCGTCCGCCTGGGGGGTGTACGGCGGGCTGGTCACCGCGCTGGCCAACGACGCGCAGCTGGTGCTGTGCGAGTCGCTCACCCCGCGGGGGGTTCTCGGTGCAGTGGAGGCGTGCGCCGGCCCGGTCCGCCTGCTCTCCGTACCGTCGCAGGTGCTGATGCTGAGCTCGCTGGCGGCGGCGCCCGCGAACCTGCACGCCGTCTACACCTCCGGCGGTGGCCTGTCCCGCGAGGAGGCGGATCGGATCGCTGCCTCCGCGTCGCTCGGGGGACGCACCGCGGGGCAGGTGTACGGCATGACGGAGGTCGGGCTGATCGCCGCCGACCTCGACGGCGCGACGCCGGGCTCGGTGGGGCGCTTCGGACCGCGGGTCCGCCCGAGTGTCCGGCCGGACGGCGCGCTGTGGCTGGCGCGGGAGGCATCCCCGTACGTCGGTCACGGGTCGGCGGACGACAGGTGGTCCGACGGGTGGTTCGACACCCGTGACGCCGTCCGGGTGGACGACGGCGGCACCGTCACGGTGCTCGGGCGCACCGACGGCCAGATCTCCCTCGGGGGCAAGAAGGTCTACCTCGCCGAGATCGAGGCCCACCTGCGGGCCGACCCGTCGATCCAGGACGCCGTCGTGTTCATCACCGGGATGCGGCTGGACGCCTTCGTGCAGGTACGCGACGAGGCGGGCTACGACGAGCGGCGGGCGATCGGCCGGCTCCCCGAGTACATGCGTCCGCACGGTGTCCACGTCCTGCCCGACCTGCCGCGTACCCCGAGCGGCAAGGTGAGCAGGCAGGTCGCCCGGTATCCCGGCCTGCCACAGCGGTAGCGCGCACCGGCAGTCCCCGTTCAGACGAAGATCCCGCTCGAGTGTCGGAGGTCAGCAAGATCATGGACGACGTGGCAGATTCCCTGCGGAAGGTCCTCAAGGAGTGCAACTTCCGCAGCGACGTCGAGCCCAGCACCCCGCTGGGCCCCGGCGGCCTGGACCTGGACTCCCTCTCGCGCCTGGAGCTCTCCTTCGGCCTGCAGGCCGCCCACGGCGTCAACCTGACGGATGAGGAGATCCACTCCATGGTGGACCTCACCTTCGGCGACCTCGTCGAGCTGGTCGAGGCGCGGGCCGGTGGCGAAGGCTCCCGACCGTGACGTCCCCGTCGAGTGGACTGGTACGCGACCAGGTGATCATCTGGCTGGACGAAGCCGGCGTCCCCGGCGCCGACGAGGACACTGCCGTCTCCTCGCTGAACCTCACCTGGATCCTGCACTGCTACGAGGACTGGTCGGGGCGGCCCGCGCCGACCGACGACGAGGCTTTCCTCACCGTGCGGACCGTCGCGGACGTCGTCCGGCTGCTCGATCGGCAGCGGGCGTGATGGGCGTCGGGCGGCGTGCCGTCGCGGTGGAAGTCGTGGACGTCGTCACCGCCCTCGGCGGGGACCTGCCCAAGTCCTACGCGGCGTTCGTGGCCGGAAGGGTGGCGTTCGGCCTGACCAAGCGCTTCGACACCGACGGCATGCGGTGTCGCTCTGGGGCGTTCCTCGACACGGACCTGAGCGCGGCCGAGCTGCTGACCTCCCTCGTTGAGCGCGCCTGTCCCGACGGCCTCACTGTCGATCGGGCCTACGTAGCGAGCTGCCCGGATGAGCCCGTGCCACCCCTGCCGGCCGTGGTCTCGCGTACCGGGCGCTCCGGCGGCCCGGGCGGGTGGGACCGGGCGTACACGGGCGCGTGCGTGGCGTCCAGTTCGGCGCTGATCGACGCGGCGTCGGCCGTCGCCAACGGCTGGGCGGACTCGGTCCTCGTGGCCGCGACGCGGCTCGTCGACCGGGAGAACTTCGCCATCTTCGACGCAGGAGGGGCGCTGACCACCGCGGAACGACCGTTCCCGCACACCACCCGCCGCGCCGGCGTGCTGCTGGGCGACGGCGCCGCGATGTTCGTGCTCCGGGCCGCCGCCGCGCCGGGCCGGGAGGTCGCCCACCCGCGCCCGCGGTTGCAGGTGTGCGGCTGGGGCCGCGCCGGCGACGGCTTCCACCAGTACGAGCCGCATCCGGAGGGGCGCGGGATGGCGGACGCCGTCGCGAAGGCGCTGGCCGTCGCCGGGATCCCGGCCGGCGACATCGCGGTGATCAGCGTTCACGGCACCGGCACGCGGGTCAGCGACACGGCGGAAGCCCGGGCCCTGAGCGACATCTTCGGCAGTCCTGAGCAGGTGCCGCCCACGCACGCACCCAAGGGCGCGACCGGGCACCTGCTCGAGGCGGCCGGCGCCGTCGAGGCCGCCCTCCTGCACGAGGCGATGGGCCGCTCCGAGGTGCCCGCCTCGCCGGGGGCCACCCCCGACAACCGGCTCTCCCCCTCGGTGGCCGTCCGGACCAGCCCGCAGCGGGTGCGGTTCGGGCTGTCGATGAACATGGCGTTCGGCGGGTCGAACACGGCGCTCGTGCTGTCGCACCCGGGTTACCCGGCACCGGGGCCGGCCACGCCGGTACGCCCGGGAGCGCTGGTCGCCACGGTGCCGGCGGTGGTCGACCCCGAGCCGGTACCGGGGTTCATGGGATCCGGTTTCCCGCCCGCGGTGCACAGCGCCGCCGAGCGGTGCCTGACCGCCGCGGCGCTTACCGCGGACCAGCTGATCAGGACGGCCGTGATCCTGCTGACCCCGGACGGCGACGCCGAGAACCACCGCCTCGTGGCCGAGAAGCTGGACAGCGGCAGCCGGATCCCCCCGCCGCTCTTCGTGCAGGGCACCCCCGCCAGCATCCTCGGCCGGGTCGCCCAGGAGTGGGGTCTGCGCCAGGCGCACCAGACGTTCGCCGCCGACCAGGATCCCACGCATCCGGACGTACGCCGGATCGCCGACGAACTCGCCGCGACCGACGGTTGCGACGCCGTGCTGGTGGTCCGCCACCGCTGCGCCGGCGGGGCCGACGCGGCGCTGTTCCGCTACGCCGCCGGGTAGGCCGAAGGCGCCGGGGCGACCGGTCGACGAGCCGCGCCTGCCCCGCCCGCACCACGTGACCGCCGTCAACCCACCTTGGAGCCGACCCATGACCGCGATCGCCGCTGCCACCCGGGCCTGGGTGACGCGCGCCTCCGAAGCGGGTGTCCTCCTGCGTACGTTCTGGGCCAGCGCGCCCGGGTGGACGCTCGTGGTGGGGGTGCTGAGCCTGGCGGTCACCGCCGGACCGAGCGTCGTCCTGATCGCCATCGGGCGGGTGGTGGCCGCCCTCCCGCGGGCGAGCGGGGCCGGGTGGTCGTCGCCGGAGGCGCGCGGCGCCTGGCAGGCGGTCGCGCTCTTCCTCGTCGCCGGGTTCGCGCTCAGTGTCCTGACCGGCCTGCTCAGGATCGCCACGGCGCACCTCGCGCGGGCGGTCCAGTCCGCCTCGCTGCTGCGCCTGGCCATGCTGGGCATGGGTGGGGACGGCATCGCGCACCTGGAGGATCCCGCCGTCTCCGCAGAGCTGCTCGCCGCCGCCGAACACCATCGTGAGGGCGTCTTCGAACGCTCGGTGGACGCCACCGTCACCCTGGTCACCACGCGGCTCACCGGGTTGTTCGCCGGTGCGGTCCTGCTGTCGTGGCACTGGTGGGCGCCGGTGGTCGTGCTGTGCGCGCTCGGCCTGATGGCGTCCGAGGTGCGGCGCTGGTTCGAGGTCGTCTACGAGATGTTCACCCAGGCGATGGGCGACGAGCGGCGACAGGCGGGGTACCTGCGCGACCTGCTCATGACCCGGCCCGCCGCCAAGGAGGTCCGTCTCTTCCACTGGCTGCCCTGGATGGACGACCGGATCAACCGGGTCTGGACGGCCGCCATGCGGACCGTCTGGGCGGTCCGCAGCCAGTCGCTGCGGACCGTGCTGCTCGGCACGTACGTGCTGATCGCGTACGGCCTGGTGCTCGGTTGGCTGGCGCTGGACGTCCGCCACGGGCGCGTCGGCGCAGCGGCGGTCGCGGTCTACCTGCAGGCGTTGCTGCTGATGGCGCTCTTCGGGGAGTTCGGGCTCCAGGGCTACGACATGGCACGGGCCAGCACGGCGCTGCGCCTGCTCAACCGCCTGGAGCAGAGCCCCTGGGCCATGGCCGCCACGGCCGTCGCCGACCGGCCCGTCGCCGGATCGGGGCCGGTCGCCGTCGCGTTCGACGGCGTGTCCTTCGCCTACCCCGGGCACGACACCGTGCTGCACGACGTGACCGTCCACATCCCGGCCGGCCAGTCGGTCGCCGTCGTCGGGGCCAACGGTGCCGGGAAGTCGACCCTGATCAGGCTGGTGTGCGGGCTGTCCGCGCCGACGGCCGGGCAGGTCGAGCTGCGCCGCGGCGGCGAGGTGCTGAGCCCGGGCGGGCACCGGGTGGCCGCGGTGTTCCAACGGTTCGGCCGCTACGAGCTCGGCCTGCGCGACAACATCACCCTCGGAAATATCGACGCCGATCCCGAGCCGGAGCTGGTGGGCGAGGTGCTGCGGGCGTTCGGCGGCCTGCCCGGGCGCGACGACATTGGCGGGGACACGACGTTGTCCTCGGCGTACGTCGGCGGCACCGACCTGTCGGGCGGGCAGTGGCAGCGCGTGGCGCTCGCCCGGGCGCTGTTCGCCGTCCGCTCCGGGGCGTCGGGGCTGCTGGTCCTGGACGAGCCGACCGCCGCCCTCGACGCGCGGTCGGAGGCCGAACTCTTCGAACGCCTGCTCGACGTCGTCGGCGACGTCACCACCCTGCTGGTGACCCACCGCCTCTCCGCGGTGCGGCACGTCGACCGGGTCCTGGTGCTGCGCGACGGGGTGATCGTCGAGGACGGCAGCCACGAGTCGCTGCTCGCCCGGGACGGCTACTACGCCGAACTGTTCCGGACCCAGGCCAAGCGATTCCGGGACGAGATCACGGCAGGTGAGGCATGACCCGCAGCTCCGGTCAGATCAACGCACTCCGGCTGCTCGTCGGTACCGCCTGGCGGCACGCGCGGCCGGACTTCCTGCGCTCGCTGCTGCAGTCCGTCGCGGCGCTCGCGCTCGGCGCCCTGCCGTGGTTCGTCGCCCTCGCGGTCGCCGGGATCGAGCAGGGCGACGACACCCGTTTCGTCATCGCCCTGGTCGCCATCGCGCTGTGCGTGTTCGCCGGCTGGGTCCTGCGCGGCGTCGGCGCCACCTACCACGTGTCGATGGCGGAGAAGGTGAGCTTCGCGTTCGAGCGCAGGCTGGCCTGCATCTCCGCGTCGCTGCCCACGATCTCGCACTTCGACGATCCCGACTTCGCCGACCAGATGCAGGTGCTGCACCAGAACAAGGGGCGGCTCGGCGGCGGCATGTCGGGGCTCATCCAGGCGCTGGACGTGATCGCCAACGCCCTGGTGCTGATCGTCGTCTCGGCGGTGGTCGACCCCCGCCTGCTCCTGCTCACCCTCGCCGTGGTCCCGTCCTGGCTGGGGGCCCGGCTCCGGCTCTCCTGGCAACAGGCCGCCGAGGACGAGTCGGCGGAGGCGGGCCGGCGCGCCGGGCACCTGCGGCAGCTCTGCCTCGACCCGCACCACGGCATGGAGGTGCGCGTGCTGGGCATGCGGCGGGGGATCGTCCGGCGGCTGCGGGCGAGCCTGGACGCGTGGCAGGCGCCCCGGCTGCGCGCGGCACGCCGGTCGGCGCTGCTCACGGTCCTGGAGGACGGGCTCGCCACCACGCTGGTCATGGGCGGGACGTTGTGCTGGTTGCTCTACTCGCTCATGCAGGGCACCGCGTCGGTCTTCGTGGTGGTGGCCGCCGCGGTCGCCGCGCGGCAGATCCAGCAGGGACTGGTGCAGGTCGTAGACGCCTTCGGCCGCATCGCGGACACCCTGCAGTTCGTCCGGCGCTTTCAGGCCCTGTCGGCGTACTGGCGGGACCATCAGCGCCCGGCCCGCGAGATCGACGCGCGGCGGGGCGGAATCCGGCTGGACGGCGTGTCGTTCAGCTACCCCGGCTCGGCGCGGCGCGCCCTCGACCGGATCGACCTGACCATCCCGGACGGTTCGGTGGTCGCCGTCGTCGGCGAGAACGGCGCCGGCAAGTCGACGCTGGCGTACCTGCTGCTGGGCCTGTACGCGCCGACGGAAGGCACGATCGCCGTGAACGGGACGGTCGTCAGCGACGCTGACCCGGCCGCCTGGCAGCGCCTCGTCACGGCGACCTTCCAGGACTACACCCGCCCCGAGCTGACGGCCCGGGAGGCGGTGGGACTGGGCGATCCGCCCCACCTCGACGACGCGGCCCGGGTGGCCCGCGCCTGCGCGGACGGCGGCGCCGATCTGGTGGTGGCCCGGCTCCCGCACGGGCTGGACACGCAGCTCGGCGCCGGCTGGCCGGGCGGCGTGGACCTGTCCGGGGGCCAGTGGCAACGGATCGCGCTGGCCCGCGGCATGATGCGCGCCGACGTGAAGCTGACGGTCCTGGACGAGCCGACCGCCGCGCTGGACGCGCACACCGAGAACGAGATCTTCGACGCGTACGTCGCGCGGGCCCGCAGCGACTCGGCCGCCGACGGCATCACCGTCCTGGTGACCCACCGCTTCTCCACCGTGCGCAGCGCGGACCGCATCCTCGTCGTCGACGGCGGACGGATCATCGAGGACGGCACGCACGAGGCGCTGTTGCGGCTCGGCGGCACCTACGCGGAGCTGTACGGCATCCAGGCACGCGGCTATGCGCCGTAGCCGCGGCCGGGGGCGCACGCCCCACCGCCCACCGGATAAGCGCCGACAGGAGGGAACGAGATGAGAGACCGGGACAGCACAGCTCCTCGCCTCGTCGTCTGCATCTGCACCTCCGTCCGGGGCGACCAGACGGACGGCGACTTGCTGGCCGCGCCGCTGTCGGCGGTCCTCGACAGCATCGCCGCCCAGACCCGGCTGCCCGATCACCTGGTGGTGGTCAAGGACGGTCCTGCCGCCGGGGCGCTGCGGCGGGCCGTCGCCGACCTGCCCGTCCCCGCCCGCGTTCACGCCCTCGCCCGAGGCGCCGAGCTGCACGACATGCGCAACCTGGCGCTGGCGCAGCATCCGGGAGACCACGTCCTCCTCGTCGACGACGACGGGATCCTGCTCAGCACGCGATGCCTGGAGCTGCTGACGGCGGCCCTGTCGGCCCGGCGGCCCGCGCTGGCCCAGCTTCCGGTCCTGCGGTCCGCGCCGCTGGCGGTCCCCGCGCCGGACGGCGGCGCGGACTACGCGTGGGACGTCGAGCGGGGCCGGGCCCGGCACGGCTTCGACCAGGTGCTGACCCCCGGCGCCGACACCCCCGTGTGGCGAGACGTCGAGAACGCGTGCGGGGCGGCGTTGTGCCTCACCGCGTGGCGTCCCGCCGGCTGCCGCTTCGCGCCGCTGCCCTGGGGCACCCACTACGGCATGGAGACGGTCCTCGCCCAACGCCTCAAGCGGGTGCGCGGACGACCGCAGATCATCCTGCAGAACCCCGAGGCCGCCGTGCTAAACCTCAAGTGGGCCGCCCCGTACGCCGACTCCCGTCCGGGAAAGGTGCGGCTGCCCTGCGACACCGTCGGCGACGAGCAGGTCGACCAGCTCAGCAAGCTGGCGGTGGGCGGCTTCGAGGACTCCATCAGCCGCAAGAGCCCGATCGGCTTCTACGCCGACTACATCTCCGGTATGGCGTACTCCTTCGGGGTGGTCTCGCCGGACGCCGGTCGGCGGTTCCTGGCGCGCACGCGGCAGGTCTTCGTGGCGGACGACCTGCTGCGGCACCCGAACGTTCTCCGGCTCGACTCGCGCGACGAGCGCGAGCGGGCCTTCGTCCAGGCGGTCGAACGGCTCGGCCTCCCTGCGGCCGCCGGCCGCACCCCGCAACCGCCCCCGAACCGGGAAGGTGAAGAAGAGTGGATCTAGCACCGACGGCCAAGAGCAAACTCCTCGCCCCGGGTCCGCTGGTCCTCGACTACGACGAGGACCGCTGGCCGTTCCGGCAGGTGGTGACCGAGCACCTCGGTTTCCCGCCGGAGCAGGGCGATCGACACTTCTCCGCGCCACTGCTCGGCCGGGGGACCGAGCAGCACACCGACATGCACAAGGCCCTCTACGAGATCTCCGACTCGTTCCGGGAGGTGCACCGGAGCTTCGTCCGCGAGTTCGTGCTGCCGCTCATCGGCGAGCCCGTCGTGTACCAGCGGATCCCGAACTTCCGGGTGCAGTTCCCGGGCAACCTCGGCGTCCGGGGGATGCACCGGGACCGGGAGGACGGGCACGACGTCAACGGCCTGAACTTCTGGCTTCCCCTGACCCCCTTGGAGGAGAGCAACGCGCTCTGGATGGAGATCGCCGAAGGGGCCGGGGAGCACCGGTGCGTGCCCTGCCAGCCCGGCCAGGTGCTCGTTTTCGACGGCGCGAACTGGGAGCACGGAAACCGGATCAGCACCGCGTCCACCACCCGCGTTAGCACCGACTTCCGGGTCGTGCCGGCGGCGCTCTTCGCGCCGTCGAGCCAGCGGAGCATGTACCGGGACGTCGAGTTCTCCGTCGGCAGCTACTACGAGGAGATGTCGCCCTGACGATCTGGTGTGGACCTCCCGCCGGGACGGGCGGCGGGAACGGGAAGAACGCCCCTCGCGGCCGGGGTGAGGCCGCTGCGCCGGGAGGAGGAGAACATGTACAGCGTCGGTGTCAACGCACTGGGCAATGATGTGTCGGTGGCGATCGTCCGCGAGGACGGGGTGATCGTCGCCCTCGCCGAGGAGGAGCGGTACTCGGGAGTCAAGGGAAGCACCCGGGCCGCGACCGCAGAGTGGGTGTGGTCGGTCCTCGACGAGTTCTCGGTGCCACCCCGCGACGTCACGCACCTGACCTTCCCTCGGATCCAGGCCCACCACCTGCTGCGCGCCCCGGGGGCCGGCGCCGACCCGGTCGCCGCCCGGGCCGGCGACGGGTACGCCACCCTCGTGCGGACCCTGGCCGCCCGGCTGCCCAATCTCCTCACCGTGGCCGAGGTGCGCCACCACACCGCCCACGCGGCGTCCGCGATGTGCACCGCGACCACGGCCGACCCGACCGGGGTGACCTGCGACGGGGTGGGGGAGGTGCAGACGGCGGGCATCCACGTGCGGACCCCGCAGGGCCTGCGTACCCTCTGGAGCCGCCGACTTCCCCACTCGCTGGGCCTGGTGTACGAGGCCGTGGCGGACTGGCTCGGTCTGGACGGCGTCGAGAAGGAGGGCAAGCTGATGGGCCTGTCCGCGTACGGGCAGCCCACCCAGGTCGAGCTGTTGACCAAGGAGGTCTTCGACCCGGTGACCTTCGAGCTGGACGGGGGGCAAGACCGGACGCCCGACGAGCTGAAGCGGGAGATCCGCAGTCGGCTGGTGGCCGCGATCGGCCCCGGGACGGCGGCGCCCGGCGAGTTCTACTCGCCCCAGCAGTTGGAGATCGCTGCCAGCGCGCAGGCGGTGGCGGAGGACGCGCTCGCCCGTCTGATCGCCCATTCCTTCGACCTGCACCGGGCCGAGGAGGTGGCCTGCGCCGGCGGAGTCTTCCTGAACTCCCTGGCCAACGGCCGGCTGCTGGCGTCCTCCCCGTACCGCCACCACTGGGTCCCGCCGTTCGTCGGGGACACCGGCAGCAGCCTCGGCGCCGCGCTGCTCGCGCTCGGCTCGCCCCGGGTCGACCTGGACAGTCCCTTCCTCGGCAGCGAACTCGGCGCGGTCGACCGGGACCCCCCAGCGGGCTACTGGAGCGTCCCCCTCGACCGGGAGTGGAGCACCCAGGTGGCGGGGTGGCTGCTCGACGGCTGGATCATCGGCTGGGCGGAGGGCCGCTCCGAGGTGGGGCCGCGGGCCCTCGGTCACCGGAGCATCCTCGCCAGCGCTTTCGACCAGCGGACGCGCGACCGGCTCAACGACACCATCAAGCAGCGGGAGGGCTGGCGCCCGTTCGCGCCGGTGGTGATCGAGGAGGACACCCCGGCGCTGTTCGGCGGGTGCCGGACGGTTACGTACATGAACCAGGTGCTCGACTGCGTGGCACCCCAGCTCGTCCCCTCCGGCGTACACGTGGACGACACCGCCCGGGTGCAGACCGTGGGCGATGAGCCGGCGATGAGCCGGCTGCGGCAACTGCTGCTGGCCGTCAAGGAGCGACGCGGCCACGGCGTCGTCATCAACACGAGCCTGAACGTGCGGGGGATGCCCATCGCCCGGTCCCTGGACGACGTCGCTCGGACCGCCCTGGACTGCTCGCTGGACGCGGTCGTCCTGGACGGCGTCGCCTGGGTGCGCCACGACCGGGCACCGCGGTGAGCGCGCCGGACGAGCGGCGCGCGCTGCCGCTGACGGTCAACCCGTACCCCAACTGGCTGCCGGCCCTGGCGTCCAGCGGGCCGGGCGACAGCCTGAGCTGCTACCGGATGGCGCTCGCGCTGGCGCTGTCACGGGCCGGGGCGGGCGACCACGCGACGATCGCCCGCGCTCTCCTGCCGGCCGCCGCCGACCTGCTCGACCACCGGCCACCGCGCCGGTTCCGCGGGCTCGAGGTGGAGCTGGCCAACGACGAGCTCCCCTGGTCACCCGGGACGCCGGCACCCCACCGGGTGTCGGCCGAGGGCCTGTCCGGGCCGATGGTCGCCTACGTGGACCGGTTCCACTGGCCGCTCAGCTCCCGCTACGGCAGGCGGCACTACCGCGACCACGTCCTGCTGCTCGACGCGGTGGACGGCGAGCTGGCGGTGTGGGACACGGAGGTCCACGAGACGACCCGGGTGGAGGTGGACCGGGACGAGCTGGGCCACGCCCTGTCGCAGCCCGCCACCCTGGTCCCGGTGGACCCGGAACCCCTGCCGTCCTGGCTCCGCTCCTGGCTCGGGTCGCTGCGGACCCTCGGCGCCGAGCTGAGCACGCTCGCGCCGGAGTGGCGGAGCCGGACCGTGTGGTGGCCCATCTCGGCCCTGCGGGGGTTCTTCCTGCTCACTCACGCGGAGCTCGTGCACGGGGTGAACCACTGCCGCCGCGATCCGGACGTCGCCGCGGAGCTGGCCCGGCTCGACGTGGACCTCGCACCGGCCGAGCGGCTGATCCGGGCCCTCCAGGCCCACTTCGTCAACACGATCGAGGACATCGCGCTCCGGGTGGACGCCATCCACCGGTCCACGGAGGAACTGGCGACGGCCCTGCTCGACCTGCCCGGCGGACCGGTCCGTGCCGGGCGGACCGGCACCGAGGTGGTGGACGCGCTGGCGCTGAAGGGCTCTTACTGCTTCCTCCCCTCGGGCTCGGAGGACCAGTGGCTGGTGGCGGGCGGACACCGCGACGCCGGCCAGCCCCGGGTCGTCCGCCGGTCCGGCACCGCGCCGGCCGCCACGCATCCCGCCTAGGCGACCGCTCCGGACGCCCGCGACAGCACGAGGAGACCTGATGAGAATCTGCCACATCGCCCCGGTGCACGG
Source organism: Micromonospora sp. RV43 (assembly GCF_001029515.1). NCBI lineage: Bacteria > Bacillati > Actinomycetota > Actinomycetes > Micromonosporales > Micromonosporaceae > Micromonospora > Micromonospora sp. RV43. The sequence continues at coordinate 53,077 of NZ_LEKG01000054.1, forward strand.
CGCCATCCCCCCGACCGGGTACGGGGGGATCGAGCGGGTGATCCACGAACTCTGCTCGGTCCAGGCCCGGGCCGGCGCGGCGCCCCACCTGTACTGCTCCACCGACTCGACCATCGACGCCTGCACGACGTCCTCGATCGTGCCCAGCCTGCGTTCCCGCGACCTGCAGGAGGACGAGGCGGGGGACCGGCCGACGAACACCACGCACCTGCGGTGGGCCGTCGACGACGCGATCCGGCAGCGCTTCGACGTCGTGCACCTGCACGGGCCGTGGGGCTACCCGATGATCGACACGCTCTTGGACGCCGACGTCGGGGTGGTCGCCTCGGTCTACTCCGACACCGGCGAGCCGGAGGTGCAGCAGCTGCTGGGGCGGCTGCCGGCGAAGGCTGTGCTGGTGGCCAACAGCTCCTCCACCCGGGCGAAGGCGCCGCAACTGCCCTGGTACGCCGCCGTCCTGGAGGGCGTGCTGGTGGAGGCGTACACGCCCCGCCTCGACGGCGCCTCGGACCACCTGGCCTTCGTCGGCGAGCTGACCCGACGCAAGGGCGTCGACCGCGCCCTAGAGGTCGCCCGACGCAGCGGCATCCCCCTGCGGATCGCCGGCCGTCCCCGCGTCCTCGACGCCGCGCCGGCCGTGCAGGAGGCGCACGAGGCGTTCCTCGACGACCTGTGGCGCGAACACGCCGACACGCCCTTCGAGTACCTGGGCGAGCTGGGCGACGCCCGACTGGAACTGCTGCGCTCCGCCCGCTGCCTGCTGGTCCCGATCCGCTGGCCCGAACCCTTCGGGCGGGTCATGGCGGAGGCGCTCGCGCTGGGCACCCCGGTGGTCGCGGCCAACCGCGGCGCCGTACCGGAACTGGTGCGGCACGAGGTCACGGGCTTCGTCTGTGACTCGGTCAACGACCTGGTCTACGCGGTGAAGAGAGTGGACACGATCGACCGCCGGGAATGCCGGCGCAGCGCGGAGCGGGAGCTGAACATGGACCGGGTGGCCCGGGAGTACACGCCGATCTACCGCGAGGCGATCCGGCGAGCCGGAGCCCGGTGAGGAGGAGACCATGACCACGGTTTCGGTGCTGATGCCGGTGCACAACGGCGCCGCCACGCTCGCTCGCGCCGTCGACTCGCTGGCCCGGCAGTCGTTGCGCGACTTCGAGGTGGTCGCGATCGACGACCGCTCCTCGGACGGGTCCGCCGACCTGCTCCGGACGCTCCTGCGGGAGCACGGGATGCCGGGCACCGTCGTACCGGCCACGGGGCAGGGCATCAGCGACGCCCTCAACCAGGCGCTGCGCATCGCCCGGTCGGACTACGTGGCCCGGATGGACCAGGACGACGAGAGCCTGCCCGAGCGGTTCGCCCGGCAGGTCGAGTCGCTCGACGCCGACGAGAAGCTGTCCCTGGTCAGCTGCTTCGTGGAGAATGTCTTCCCGCCGAGCTACCCGGCCGACAGCAGGCGGGGCGCTGAGGCGTACGAGGAGCGGCGGCGGGCGGTGACGCTCGGTGGCGAGGACGTCCGGGCAGCCCTGCTGGACGCGAACCTCTTCTACCACCCCGAGGTGATGATGCGTCGCCGGGTCGTCCTCGGCGTCGGCGGGTACCGCCGCGGCATCGACGTGGCCAGCGACTACGACCTGTTCCTGCGGTTGTCGGAGGTGAGCCTCCTGACGATCCTGTCGGAGGTCGCCTTCCGCAAGTTCTACGACGTGGGCAACGCGTCGTTCGTCCACGGCGACGTGCAGGAGACGCAGGCCGATCTCATCAAGGTGCTGGCCCGGATCCGGGGCCTGGGCGTCGACGACGAGCCGTACCTGCCGGCCTCGGACACGGAGGCGGAGCTGGAGGACTGCCTGCGGCGGGCCCGGGACCGCTACGCGTCGGAACGCGGCCGGGGTGGCGAGTAGCGGGTGACGCCGCCGCACGCCGCGCAGAGGGGCAGGGGCCGGGCGGCGTCCGCGTCGACGAGGCAGGCCGCGCAGCCGGCGCGCAGGGCGGCCTCGACGTCGAGTTCACGGTCGTCGCCCATCACGAGCATCTGATCGACCCGTACGCCCATGGCCTCGGCGAGCGTTGCGAAGACGGCTCGCCGGGGCTTGCCGAGCCCCGCGGCGTCGGAGAACAGCAGACCGGACGGGCTCAGGAGGCGGAGCAGCTCCTGCTTCCTGAGCCAGTCCAGGTTGAAGGCCGCCTCGGACGGCCCGGTGTTGCTGATGATTCCCGCCGGCGGCAGCCCGAGGTCACACCGTCGCCGCAGCTGGGTGGCGATCGAGGCGCGCGGGCGCAGCTGTTGGGGATGGTCGGGAGGTGACAGCACGACACCCACGAGGTCGTCCGTGTCCGACGGGTCCGGGTCGACGCCCAGGATCCGCTGAAACTCCTCGACGAGCCACCGGGCCGAGACGGGGACCCCGCTGCGCTCCACGGTCCGCATGGTCCGCACGGCCTGTTCCCAGGCGGCCCCGGCCGGCGCGGGGGCGACACCCCATCGTGCGGCGGCCGTGACGCCGTGCCGCCGGCGGGCCCGGTGCAGCCCGTCCTGGTCGGCCTCGAACGCGATGGTGCCGCCGAAGTCCAGGGCGAGCACGCCGCGCCAGTGCCGGCGGCACGGGCCCTCGGCCGGCTTCAGCGCCGCGTCCCTGCCGGCCCGCCCGGTGAACAGGCCCGGTTCGACGATCGCCGCGAGATCTCCCGCGGTCAACCCGACGCCAAGCGGGTGACCACGTCCAGCAGGTGATGGTGTTCCGCCTCGGTCAGGTCGGCGTGCACCGGCAGGCACAGGTGCCGGTCCTGCCACTGGCCGGCGTCGGGCGGGAGGTGGCCCGCGTCGACGTGCGGCAGCAGCGCGGGCTGGCGGTGTAGGAAGGGCGTAAAGACCGCGGGCGGGCAGGAGATGTGCCGTGCCGCCAGGCGCGCCTCGAAGTCGGCCCGGGACTGCTGGTCGTCGAAGGAGACGACGTACCGGTGCCGGTTCCACCGGTGCTCCGACGGCTCCTCGGCGACGGAGATTCCGCCGCAGGTGGCGAAGACGCGGTCGAGATCGGCGGCGACCTCCCGTTTGCGGGCGATCCCGTCCTCCAGCCGCCGCAGGGACACCCGGCCCACCGCGGCGTGGAACTCCGACATGCGCCAGTTGGCCCCGACGGCGCCCACGATGTTGGAGCCCGACGAAACCTTCCCCTGGTCGCGCAGCATCCGTACGGACTCGGCGACGTCGTCGCGGTCGGTCAGGATCGCCCCGCCCTCGCCGGCGGTGACGATCTTGGTGGGATAGAACGAGACGGCGGCGGCATCGCCGAGGGCGCCTACGTGCGTCCCGTCGGCCGTGCTGCCCAGCGCGTGCGCGGCGTCCTCGACGAGCGCCATCCCGCGGGTGCGGCAGGTCTCCCGCAGGTCCGCGAGGTCGCGCGGCAGCATGCCGCCCACGTGCACCACGACGACGGCATCGAGGTCGGACGGCAGGTCCCAGGCCCCGGACAGCAGCAGGTTCGCGTCGACGGGGGCGAGGACGGGCGTCCCGCCGGCCCGTACCGCCGCGGTGGCGGTGGCCGCGAAGGTGTTGACCGGTACGGCGGGCCGCCGCAGCCCCAGCGCCTCGTAGATCGCCTGCAACGCCGCCGTGCCGCTGCTCACGCAGAGCGCGTGTCGGACCCCCGTGTACGCGGCCAGCTCCTCCTCGAAGGCGGCGACCTCGGCGCCCTGCGTGAAGCGGCCACTCGCCACCACCCGCTCGACGCCTCGGGCGATGTCGTGCCGCCATGCCTCGTCCGCCGGCAGCCGGCCCGCGGGGACACGGGCCGTGGCCGAGGGGTCGGGGCCGGGGCGTACGGCCGTGCGGTGGGCGGAGTCAGTCATCAGACGCTACTTTCCGAAGGCCTGCGCCGCCGACACGTCCAGCCACATCCGGGTGGGGTCGTCCACCCGCGCGACATGGTCGACGAGTTGGCGTTCCTGCGACGTCAGGGACATGTTGTCGATGGTGTCGATCGCCCCGGGGCACCGGGCCATCAGGTCGGACAGCAGGTACCAGCAGTACGCCACGCGCAGCTCGGGGAACTGCTGGGCGAGCGCCTTCTGCTGGATCCAGGTGTGGTGGTAGTACTCGCTGCGCGGCGCGTCGTCGGTCCACTCCGAGATCCGGGTGTCCCAGATCGAGGTGGTCAGCCGGTGCACCCGACCGCCGTTGAGCAGCGTGAGGGCCGGGGTGAGCCACTGCTCCGCCCAGAGCAGCACGCCGATCGAGTCGCCGTCCCAGCGGGGCAGGGAGTCGGGGTGCGCGAGGCAGAAGTCCAGCGATGTCCGACCGATGAGCCGCGCCATCGCCACGCTGCCCGCCCACAGGAACGAGGTGTTCCCGGGCAGGGTGTCCACGTCGTCGTACGGCTGGAAGCGGTTGGTGCAGTCGAGGTCCTGGCACAGGTCCGACAGCTTCGGGTACACCGCGGCCTCGCGCAGCTCGTCGTGGGTGAGCGTGACGTCGTCCGGCCCGGGGCGCGGGGGCCGGTCCCGGAGGTAGAAGTCCAGGTCCTGGACAACCGTGTCGGTGTCGGTGCGGGACAACGCGTAGAACTTGCCGGCGCTGAAGAAACGCGGCGGGTCGAGGTTCAGCTCCCCGAGGTCGTCGAGCTCCGTGGAGTACCCGTCGTACCAGTCGAGGTGCCCGGCCCGGTCGGCCTCCTCGGCACCGGCGGTGTCGGTGACGAGTTCCGCGCGGGCGCCGGCAGGGCCCAGGCGTCGCCACGCGAGGATACCGTGCAGCCGCAGGACCGCGTCCGCGAGCCGGCCGAGCGGTGACGACTGGTGCAGCGACGTCCGGTCGTCGCCCTGGGACAGGCGGGGCGCCGTCCAGTCGACGTGGATCGCCCGGACGGGCGTGGGGGATGGTGCCACGGACTGCATTTCAGGCGCCTCCGGCGGATCGGACCATCGGGAGGGTCTGCGTACGCGGACGGTGCGACGGCAGGGCGGCACGCAGCGCGGTCACGACGTGGTCGACGTCGTTCGCGTCCATCGCAGGGTGGAAGGGAAGGCTGAGCACCCGCTCCCACACCCGCTCGGTCACGGGCAGGGGTCCGTCATGGTACTGACGGAAGGCTGGCTGGCGGTGGTTCGGCGGGTAGTGGACGGCGACCCCGATCCCCTGGTCCCGCAGGCGGGCGTGGACCCGGTCCCGGCCCGGGACCATGACGACGAAGTTGAATGGGACCGTGCGCGAGATGTCGACCGGCACGATCTGGACCTCGTCCGTCCCCCGGAGCGCCTCGGCGTACTGCTGCCAGAGGGACTGCCGGCGGGCCCGGATGTCCGCGAAACGATCGAGCTGGGCTAGGCCGATGGCTGCGTTGATCGATTGCAGGTGCGACCGGAAGCCGAAGGAGGTCACCTCGTAGCCGATGACGCCCCACCGCTGCTCCTGGCGCTGCTCGGAGATACCGAGCATCTGCATGCTCATGAGCCTGCGGTACTCCGCCTCGTCGCGGGCCATGACGGCCCCTCCGTCGCCGGTGGTGATGTTCTTGATGGGGTCGAAGCTGAAGCAGGTCAGGTGCTCGCCGTTCCCCACGTCCCGGGTGCCGAACGCGTGCGCGGCGTCCACCACCACCGTCGCGCCCGAGGACGCGGCGACCTCGTCGAGGCCCGACAGGTCGGTCGCGGCCCCCGCGAAGAACACCGGAACGACCGCCCTGGTCCGGTCGGTCCACCGGGCGAGGAACTCCCGGGGACCGGCGGCCAGGGTCTGCGGGTCGACGTCGACGAAGCGCGGCACCCCGCCCGCCGCGAGCACCGCCTGCACGGTGGCGCAGAAGGTGTACGACGGGACCAGCACCTCCTGCCCCGGGCTGATGCAGGACGCCACGGCCAGGTAGAGGGCCATAGTGCCGGAGCTGACCGCCACCGCGTACGGGTTGTCCAGCAGCTCACCCAGGCGTTGTTCGAAGCGCTCCGTCTCCGGCGAGCGTCCGAGGATGGGACTGGACATGGCGCGTTGAACCGCCGCCTGCTCGGTACTCCCGAGATACGGGCGTGCCTGCGTCCTCCAGGCTTGCTGCATCCGATCTCCTCATCAGCGACATGGCTGGGCGCGACCGCTCGGGGCCGCGTGGCGCGGGTCGCGGTGGCCCCGCTGTCGAACCGTCTCCTCCCACTACTCACCACTGAGGGCGTTGCGATCACCGCATCCCTAACCTGTCACACATGCCGGAAGTGGTCCACTTGGGAACGGTGCGGGACACCGCGTCCCGGGTTGTCAGCCGGCATCGGGCGGGATGGCCCCGGCCGGTCGGCACCGGTCGTAGCGGGGCAGCAACCCGGCCTCGCGCAACCGGGCGAGGGTGGGGGCGGCGGCGTCGCGCGCGGAGGCCGAGGGCGTGTCGACCAGCCAGTCTATGCCGAGCTCCTCGTCGAACGGGTGCACCGCGTGCTCCCGCGTCGGGTCGTAGCTGGTGGAGCAGAGGTAGCTCACCACGGCGTCGTCGGTGAGCGCGCAGAAGCCGTGGCCGAGCCCATCGCCGAGGTATACCCCCCGCCGTTGGACGTCGTTCAGCGGGACGGCCTCCCAGCGGCCATATGTCGGTGAGCCGACGCGCAGGTCCACCACGACGTCGAGGACGGCGCCCCGGACGCAGATGACGTACTTGGCCTGCCCCGGTGGGACGTCGGCGAAGTGGATGCCGCGCACCACGCCGCGCGCGGAGACCGACAGGTTGGCCTGGGCTATGTGGAACTCGTGGCCCGTCACCTCGGCGAGTCGGTCGGCGCGGTACCACTCGAGGAACACCCCGCGGGAGTCGGTGTGCTGTTCCGGCTCGACCGTCCAGGCTCCCTCGATGCTCAGCGGTTGGATCTTCACCGCGCGACCTGCTTACTCGGCTGTGCGGGCAGCAGTCGCAGCAGGTATTCGCCGTAGCCGCTGGGGATCAGAGGCTCGGCTAGCGCCCGCAGCTGCGTGTCGGTGATCAGGCCGGCCCGCCAGGCGACCTCCTCGATGCAGCCGATCTTCATGCCCTGGCGCTCCTCGATGACCTGAACGAAGTCGGCGGCCTGCATGAGGGACGGGAAGGTGCCGGTGTCGAGCCAGGCGATACCCCGGTCGAGCACCGTGACGGACAGTTCCCCCATCTCCCGGTAGACCTCGTTGACGTCGGTGATTTCCAGTTCCCCACGTGCGCTGGGGGCGATCTTGCGGACGATGTCGACCACCCGGTTGTCGTAGAAGTAGAGCCCGGGAACCACGTACCGGGACTTCGGGCGTGTCGGCTTCTCCTCGATCGACAGCACCCGTCCGTCGTCGTCGAACTCGATCACCCCGTACGCCTCGGGGTTCGCCACTGGGTAGGCGAAGACCCGACCACCGACTGGGTCGCGGTAAGCGGCCAACTGCCGGCCCAGACCAACACCATGGAAGATGTTGTCACCGAGGATCAGCGCCACCGAGTCGTCGCCGATGAAGTCCGCGCCGATGACTAGGGAGTGGGCGATTCCCTCCGGCCGGTCCTGGCTGAGGTAGCGTAGGTTGAGCCCGAACTGGCTGCCGTCGCCCAGCAGGCGCTCGAACTGGCCCCGATCCTGCGGGGTCGTGACGACGAGGATCTCTCGGATACCGGCCACGACCAGTGTGGACAGCGGATAGTAGATCAGCGGCTTGTCGTACACCGGCATAAGCTGCTTCGAGGCTGCTCTGGTGATGGGCCAGAGCCGGGAACCGGTACCCCCGGCCAGGATGATTCCGCGCATCACACGGATTTTACGGGTCACTGTCGCCTGGCGCCGACCCCCGGATGCTGTGCGCGGAACGCCTTCGCGACTTAAGGTCACGGACTTTTGAGGATCCTTGTTGCCGGCGGTGCCGGCTTCATCGCTCCGCATACGTGCGTATGCAGTTGGGCGGCTGGTCCATGGCGTTGCGGACGGTCAGCTGCCGGCGCCCGACATGTTGACCGTCCTTGATAAGCTGACTTACTCGGGCAACCTTGTCCCGGTGTTGAACGACCTGAGACTGCGCTTCGTGCGCTGACATCTGCGATCCGCGTGTGGTGGACGACGCCGTGGCGGGTCAAGACCCTCGTGCACTTGGCGGCAGAGTCCCACGTGGACCGTTCATCGCAGGCGCGCGACAGTTCGTCTCTACCAATGTGCTCGGCAGCAGGCGGAACCGCCCCGGGGATTTCTACAAGATCCGGGGCGGTCCAGTCGTCGATTTCTACGGTGTGGTTGCGGGCGTGCGGCAGGGGAGGGGCGGCCATGGGCATCTGTGTCGTGTGTCGGGCGGATCAGCGCACGGTTGTGCTCATTAGCAGTTGGGGTGTCCCGCACGGTGCCTCGGGGCACCAGGTCAACTATCGCTGGAGCAGGGTGGTGGCCTGCCCGGAGTGTGGTGCTGGTCTTCTGGTGCGCTTTGATCACGATTGCTTCCACCCGCCGTGGGAGGAGCCGTGGGACATGGACTGGTCGTGGCCGGTCGACGTCGACGGGGTCCAGCGGCTGATGTCTGCCCTCGTCGGGTGCCCTGACCCGCTGCAGCCATCGTGCGAATGTCCCGCGCACCGCAGCTTGCGCGAGACGGCCGAGCGATCGTCACCGCGTGAGGTTCCGGTGACGATCGTGTTGACCGAGGACGGGCTGCCGCAAGTCCGGTCGGTACACGATCTATAAAGCTGGCAGGACCGGTTGATAGACGGTCAGGCGTGGCGGACGCTCAACCTTCGACCCCCCGTTTACCCCCCGAAAACCCAAGCCAATTCTTGGCGAAGAGTGACAAGAGCCGGTGAGGCATTAGCGACGTCCTTGCAGCTCAACGACCATCTCAGGCAAGTAATGACAAGCCCACTTCGGCTACTTTCCGTTACCAAGGGGTCGTCGGTTCGAATCCGGCCGTCCCGACCGGTTGACCTGGGGAGATGGAGATCTTCCCAGGTAACGGCGGTAACATCCGGTAATGGATGATCTTTGATGGCGGTAACCGTGTGCATGGCTGGCCGCCGGCATGCTCGGCTTGGAACGCTCTGACCTGCCGCTTCTTCTGCGTTTGTGGATGAGGCGGCATTTTGGTCTCTTGATTTCGCGTCAAGCGCTGCAGATGCTGCTGGCTGTCGCTTCGCCGGGCGGCTCGGCGGTTCTGCTGGATAGCAGGGTTGATGGCTGGCCGCCGCGTCGTGCTGGGTGAGCTGACGGGTGGACCGGTGTCGGATTGAGTTCCCCCCGCTTTGATGGAGCGGTGGTTACCTGCTGCCGGCTGGCGCAGGGGTGGCGATTGGTGGCTCGGCTGGCTCGGTCTGGCGGCTGTGCCAGGCGGTCTCGTACTCGTTCGGGCTGAGG
>NZ_LEKG01000361.1:0-1331 GCF_001029515.1 Micromonospora sp. RV43
CGCACGACGTCGCCGGGGCGGCCCTCCACCGGCCCGCCCCGGCGACGTCGTGCGGGTCCTCCCGCCAGGTCCTTCCCGTGAGGTGCCGACCATGTCGCAGACCGCTCTGTACCACTTCCTCACCTCCGTGCCCGAGGCCGCCGCCATCTGGTCCTTCCTCCTGCTGCTCGCCTTGGGCCTGCTCGCCGCGCTCGTCGCCCGGCCCGAACGCGACCCCGCGCCGGAGACCGCCCCCGAGCCGGCCGACGCCGACGCCGCCCGCCGCGACGACCTGATCCGGTACGCCGAGGAGGTGGCGGTGGCCGCCGCCGGGGCCGCCCAGACGGCCCGTCGCCGCCGGGAGCGGTGGCTGGCCGCGCAGGACGAGGCGGACCGGGCCTGGACCGCGTACGACGAGGCGGACGCCGCCGCCCGCCGCCTCGCCGGCGCCGCCGCGCTGGCCGCGCCGCGCACGCCACGAACCCCTGCGGAGTACGCGGCCCGGGAGCGCTGGCTGCGCCACGCCGCCATGACGGCGCACTGGCGGGGCGACCTCACCGCCCGTCAGCTCGCCGACGTGCTGGCGCGCCGCAACGGGTGGGATCCGCGCCGGCACCCGGCCGAGCAGGAGATCGTGCTGGCCCGCACCGTCAGGGACGGGCGCCGGTCCGGATGGGAGAGCGCCGCCGCGCGGGAGCGGGCAGCCTGGCGGGACGCGGAACTGGCCGCCGAGGCCGCCCGGACACTCGCCGCCGAGGCGTACGCGGCCACAGTGGCGCTGCGGCCCGCCCCGGCGTACCGGAGCGCGACGCCGAGCGCCCAGCCGGTGCCCGCGTCGGTCCGTAACGCCCGCTGGCGTCCGGCCCGGGTCGGCTGAGACGGCCGTCTCGACCGAATCGTTACCCGGAACGTGGTGAGCCCGGTCACCCGGTTCACCGAAACGGGCGCCGGGCGCAGAACGGGTCATCGAGTATCGCGATTGCGGGCCGGGTGGTCGCCGTCTGTCCGCTTTCCGCCGCCAGGCGCCGTCGAAACTGCTTGTCCCATTGAGTGAAGTCAGTAACCGGGTGTTCCGAAATCCGTTACCACGGATCACGTTTACGCAGGTGGGAGCGCTTGGCAGGGGACATACCCACCGGTAGTGTCGGCGCGTCCGATGCGGTAATCGATCGCCGACGGCGACGCCGCACCGACCCGCCTAATCGTGTTCCACGAACCGGGGACCCATGAGCACCATCGGGGTGAATCCGCGAGCCCACGGCCCGCGGTAGGGCGTACTTCCCGCCCGAATCCGTCAGCTAACCCGGTCGGCGGCCACGGAAGGAGTACCCCGCGTGCCCACCCCTCGATCG
>NZ_LEKG01000362.1:0-1331 GCF_001029515.1 Micromonospora sp. RV43
TGAGTTCCCCCCGCTTTGATGGAGCGGTGGTTACCTGCTGCCGGCTGGCGCAGGGGTGGCGATTGGTGGCTCGGCTGGCTCGGTCTGGCGGCTGTGCCAGGCGGTCTCGTACTCGTTCGGGCTGAGGTAGCCCAGCTCGCGTTGGATGCGGCGGGTGTTGTACCAGCCGTCGATGTAGGCGAAGATCGCGTTCTCGGCCTCGTCGCGGGTCCGCCAGGACGTGCGGTAGACGAGTTCGATCTTCAGCGTGGACCAGAAGTTCTCCATCAGGGCGTTGTCGTAGGAGTCGCCGACGGAGCCCATCGAGGGCAGGATCCCGTTGTCCTGTAAGCGTTCTGCGAAGCGGAACGACGTGTAGTTCGACCCGCGGTCGCTGTGGTGGATCAGTTGGCCGTCGCGGACGTCGCGGGACCAGATGCCGTATTCGAGGGCGGCGAGGATCAGGTCGGTGTCGCAGCGGTCAGACGTCTTCCACCCGACGATCCGGCGGGAAAACGCGTCGCGGACCGCGGCGAGCCAGAACACGCCCTCGCCGCAGGGGATGCGTGTGGCGTCGGCAACCCAGAGCCGGTTCGGCCCGTCGGCGGTGAACTGCCGGTTGACCAGATCCGGCGCCGGCGTGTGCCGGGGATCCTGTCGCGTGGAGCCGCCACGCCAGCCTCGACGCAGGAACGCCCCCTGCCAGCCCTGCTCGGCCATCAGCCGCTCGACGCGCTTGCGGCCCACGCGGATGCCGTCACGGCGCAGCTGCCGGTGGACCCGGTCAGCGCCGTAGGTGCGCCCGGAGGTCTCCCAGATCTCATGAATGTTGGAGATCAGCCCCAGGTCGACGACGTCCCGGTCGCAGGGCTGCTCGGCCTGCTTGACCCACGCGTAGTAGGTCGAGGCGCCGATGTTGAGGACCCGTAGCAGGAGCGCGACCGCGAACTGGTCACGGTGTTCGTGGATGAACCTCATGACCGTCGCCGGGTCGGGTCGAGCTCCGCCGCGAAATACGCGCTCGCGGCCTTCAGGATCTCGTTCGCCCGCCGCAACTCGGCAACTTCCCTACGCAGCCGGCGGTTCTCGTCCGCCATCTCGCTGGTCGGCCGGTCGTGACGCTCACCCGTGTCGGCCTCGGCCTGGCGGATCCAGTTCCGCAACGCCTCGTGATGCACGCCGAGTTGCTCGGCCAGGCGCCGGATCACCGGCTTCGGGTCCGACTCGCGATACAGGCGCACAGCGCGCCGACGTAGCTCATCGGGGTACTTCTTCGGTGCTGCCACGGACGACTTCCTCCCCACGGCCATCAGACCATGATCAAGAACCTCCATGAAAGCGGGGGTGGCTCA
>NZ_LEKG01000055.1:0-39105 GCF_001029515.1 Micromonospora sp. RV43
TACATCGCCGCGGCGGCGTACCACCAGGGGCTGTGGGACGCCGAGGACGCGTTCTTCTACGACGTGCTGCGCCTGGCCGACGGGACGAAGGTGCCGCTGAAGGTGCGCTCGGTGGTCGGGCTGCTGCTCGGCCTGGTGGTGCCGGTGCTGGTACTGGACGGGGTGCCGGGGCACCTGGCGCCCTGGCGGGCGGTACGCCTGGCCGGCCGGGTCAGCGCGCGGGCCGCCGCGATCCGGCTGCTGGGCTACCTGGGCTGGTGGCTGATCCGGCTCGGCATCGGGCTGGGCCTCTACCAGGGCCTGAACATGCTGGGCCTGTTCGACGTCTCGGCCTGGGCGCTGCCCGTGACGATCGCCGCCTTCACCGCTGTGAACGCGCTGGCGTACCCGGCGCTCGCCTGCCTCGACGCGGTGCTGCACCTGGAGACCCGGATCCGCACCGAGGGGCTGGACATCCGGCTCTCCCGCGCGCCGGCCGGCGTGCCCGATCCGGTCCTGCTGGCGGCCCACCGGTGAGCCGGTGGTGGACCGAGGCGGTCGCGGCCCTCGGTGACGTGGTGCCGCTGCCGCTGGCCGCGCTGATCCTGCTGGCGGTCGCGCTGCTGGTGGCGCTGGGCTGGTATTTCTTCCCGGCCTGGGTGCCCCGCCGGCTGCCCCGGTTCAGTCTCCCCCGGCTGCGGCGCCCACGGCTGCCCCGGTTCCGCCTGCCCCGGTTCCGGCGGCGTGCCCGCCGCGCCCGCACCGAACCGCCGGCCCTGCGCCTGCCCGCGCCCCGGACCCCGGAACCCGTGCCGGCCGGCGGGCTCGGGCCGGCCGACCGGCTGGCGGCCGAGGGCCGGTACGCCGAGGCGGTCCGGGAGCGTCTGCGCGAGATGGTCCGGCTGCTGGTCGTCCGGCAGGTGGTGGAACCCCGCCCCGGGCTCACCGTCGTCGAGCTGACCGAGGCGGCGGCCCGTAACCGGCCGCAGGTCCGGCCGACGCTGCACGCGGCCGGGGCGATCTTCTCAGACCTCTGGTACGCCCAGCGTCCCGCGACCGCCGCGCACGACCGGCGGATGCGTGAACTCGCCACCGACCTGAGCCGCGAGCTGACCGGGGAGGAACCGCGGTGACGGCCACAGTCGTACCGGAGACCGTGACGGCGGCGGCCACGGCGGCGCCGCGCTGGCGTCCGTACCGGTTGATCGTCCCGCTCGGGCTCGCAGTGCTGTTGATCGTGACCACGCTCGTGCTGCGCGCGGTCGACCGGCCCGACGCCGACGAGCCCGGTTTCCTGTCCCCGGTCGCCACCGACGACGACGGCGCCAGCCGGCTCGCCGAGGCGCTGCGGACGCAGGGCGTGCCGGTACGCCGGGAGACGGATCTGGCGGCGGCGCTGCGTACCGCCGGGGCCGGGCCGAGCACGCTGTTCGTGCCCGCGCCCGGCCTGGTGCACCCGGACCTGCTCGACGGGCTGACCGCCCTGCCGCCCGGCAGCCGGCTGGTGCTCGTCGAGCCGTCCCGGCGGGTGCTCGCCGAGTTGGACACCCCTGTCGAACCGGCCGGCGGGCGTTGGGCCGCCCGCGCGGTGCCGCCGGACGCCGACGGCACGCCCTGCCCGCTGCCCGAGGCGGTCCGGGCCGGCACGGCCGCGATCGACCTCCAGCGGTACGCCGGGCCGGCCGAGGTGGACCACTGCTACGGCGGCGCGCTGCTGCGCGTCCCCGGCCGGGTCGAGGTGGTGCTGGCCGGCGCCAGCGACCCGTTCCGCAACGACCGGATCGGCGAGTGGGGCAACGAGGCCCTCGCCACCGGCCTGCTCGGCGGCGACCGCCCGCTGGTCTGGCTCGACCTGCCCGAGCCGGCGTCGGCCCCGACCGCTCCGAGCTGGTCCCCGGAGCCGTTCACCGAGGAGCCCGCTCCGGCCGGCAGCGGCAGGTCGGAACGGCCCGACCCGCCCGACCGCGCCGATCCGCCGCGGGAGAACCCGCTCTGGGGCGCCTTCCCGCAGTGGTTCTGGGCCCTCCTGGTGCAGCTCGCCCTGGCCGGCCTGCTCGTGGTGCTCTGGCGGGCCCGCCGGCTCGGGCCGCCGGTGTCGGAGCCGCTGCCGGTGACCGTCCGGTCCGCCGAGACGGTACGCGGCCGGGCGCGGCTCTACCGCCAGGCGGGCGCCCGGGACACCGTCGCCGCGACGCTGCGCGACGCCGCGCTGGACCGGCTGACGACCCGGCTCAACCTGCCCCCGGGCACGCCCGACGACGAGGTGGCCGCCCGGGTCGCCGAGCGCGCCGGCGCCGACCCGGAACGGGTGGCCGACCTGCTCTACGGCCCCGCCCCGGAGAAGGACCGCGAGCTGCTGGAGCTGGCCCGCGAACTGGACGTCCTGACCCGTACCCTGGCCCCGCATCCCAGCGAAGGAGACACCCGGTGACCGGACCCGTCACGACCACCGCCCCGTCCGGCGCCCGCGCCGCCCTGCACCGGCTGCGCGCCGAGGTCGCCAAGGCCGTCGTCGGGCAGGACGCGGTGGTGACCGGCCTGGTGATCGCCCTGCTCTGCCGGGGGCACGTGCTGCTGGAGGGCGTACCGGGAGTGGCCAAGACGCTGCTGGTGCGGACGCTGGCGGCCGCGCTCGACCTGGACGCCAAGCGGGTGCAGTTCACCCCCGACCTGATGCCCGGCGACGTCACCGGCTCGCTGATCTTCGACCAGCGCACCGCCGCGTTCACGTTCCGGGAGGGGCCGGTCTTCACCAACCTGCTGCTCGCCGACGAGATCAACCGCACCCCGCCCAAGACGCAGTCGGCGCTGCTGGAGGTGATGGAGGAGCGGCAGGTCTCCGTCGAGGGCGAGCGCCGCCCGCTGCCCGACCCGTTCATCGTCGCGGCCACCCAGAACCCGGTCGAGTACGAGGGCACCTACCCGCTGCCCGAGGCGCAGCTCGACCGTTTCCTGCTCAAGCTGACTGTGCCGCTGCCGGAGCGCGAGGAGGAGCTGGGCGTGCTGCGGGCGCACCACGCCGGCTTCGACCCGCGCGACCTGCGTGCCGCGGGCGTACGCCCGGTGGCCGACGCGTCGGACCTGGCCGCCGCCCGGGCCGAGGTGCGGATGGTGCACGTGGCCGAGCCGGTGCTCGGCTACATCGTGGACCTGTGCCGGGGCACCCGGTCCGCTCCGGCGCTGGAGCTGGGCGCGTCCCCCCGGGGCGCCACCGCGCTGCTCAACGCCGCCAAGGCGTGGTCCTGGCTGGCCGGCCGCGACCACGTCACCCCGGACGACGTCAAGGCGGTCGCCCGGCCCACGCTGCGGCACCGGCTCCGCCCGCGTCCGGAGGCGGAACTGGAGGGCGTGACTGTGGACGCCGTGCTGGACTCGGTGCTGGCCACCGTGCCGACGCCGCGATGACCTGGCGGGCGGGTCTGCTGCTCGGCGCGGGCGCGCTGACCCTGCCGGCCTGGCCGGCGCCGTTCCTCGGCGTCGCCGTGCTGACCGCGACGGTGCTGCTGCTGGTGCTGCTCGACCGGGCGATGGCGGTCCCGCCGGACGCGCTCACGGTGACCCGGTCCGGGGAGCGGACGGTCCGCCTCGGCGGCACCGCCACCGTCACGCTGCACCTGGCCAACCCCACCGATCGCACGCTCCACGCCCAGGTACGCGACGCCTGGGTGCCGTCGGCCGGGGCGCGCCCGGACGTGCCGCCGGACCGCCTGCTCACCGTGCCGCCCGGTGGCACCGCCACGCTGCCGGTCCGGCTCACCCCGACCCGGCGCGGCGACCGGCCGGCGGTGGCGCTGACCGTACGCTCGCTCGGGCCGATGCGCCTGGGTGCCCGGCAGCGCGCCGGGCAACCCGCCACGCCACAGTGGACGCTGCGGGTGCTGCCACGCTTCGACTCCCGCCGGCACCTGCCGGAGAAGCTGGCCCGGCTGCGGGTCATCGACGGCGTGCAGGTGACCCGGGGGCGCGGTCACGGCACCGAGTTCGACACGCTGCGCGAGTACGCGGTGGGCGACGACGTCCGCTCGATCGACTGGCGGGGCAGCGCCCGCCGCGCCGACGTGCTGGTGCGCACCTGGCGCCCGGAGCGCGACCGGCGGCTGGTCTGCGTCCTGGACACCGGCCGCACGTCGGCGGTACGCCTCGGCGACGAGCCGCGGCTGGACACCGCCATCGACGCGGCGCTGCTGCTCACCGCGCTCGCCGCCCGGGCCGGTGACCGGGTGGACCTGCTGGCGGCGGACACGGAGATCCGGGCCCGGGTGACCGGCAGCGGCCGTCCGGCGCTGCTCGCCCGGCTGGTCGACGCGGTGGCGCCGTTGCAGCCCGCGCTGGCCGAGACCGACTTCGAGCTGATCGCCGCCGAGGTGCTGCGCCGGGAGCGGCAGCGCAGCCTTGTGGTGCTGTTCACCGCGCTGGAGGCGGGCGCGATCGGCGACGGGCTGCTGCCGGTGCTGCCCCGGCTGGCGACCCGGCACCGGGTGGTGCTGGCCGCGGCCGGCGACCCGGTGCTGAACCGGCTCGCCACTGCCACCCCGGCCGGCCCGGACGACCCGTACGCGGCCGCGTCGGCGTGGCGGGCGCTGGCCGAACGGGACCGGGTACGCGCCGCCCTGTCGCGCTACGGCGTGACTGTGGTGGACGTACCGGGGCACCGGCTGGCCCCGGCCGTCGCCGACACCTATCTGCGGCTCAAGTCTCTCGGCCAGCTCTGACCGCGCGCCGGCCGAGCACCAGCGCGTACGCCAGGAAGGCCAGCCACACCGCGGCGCCGGCGGCCACCCGCAGCGGGATCGGCACCGGCGCCGGGGTCACGAACGCCTCGATCAGCGCGGAGACCGCGAAGAGGCCGACCAGGCCGGCGGCGACCACGACGGCGAGCCGTCCCGCCTCGGCGACCGCACGGCCGCGCCCGAGGTGCGCGGGCGGGGCGATCCAGGCCCAGGCGGTCCGCAGTCCGACCCCGGCGGCGACGAAGATGCCGGTCAGCTCCAGCAGCCCGTGCGGGGTGATCATGCCGAAGAAGACGTCCGCCCGGCCGTAGGAGATCATCACGCCGCCGACCACGCCGATGTTCAGCGCGTTCTGCCACAGCAGCCAGAGGACCGGCACCACGAGGACGCCGGCGGCCAGGCACTGGGCGGCCAGCCAGGCGTTGTGCGTCCACAGGTGGAACGCGAACGTGGGCGCGGCGAACTCGGTGTAGTAGCCGGCGAAACCGGAGTCCACGAGCTGCCGGGCCGCCTCGGGGCCGACGAACGCGGCGGCGGTGTCCGGGTTACCGGCGACGAACCAGATGAGGAAGGCGCTCAGGGCGCTGAACGCCGTGGCCACGCCGCACCACCACGGCCAGGCCCGGTAGAGGGCGGCGGGCAGGTCGGCGGCCAGGAACCGGCCCACCGCCGCCCAGGACGGCCGGGGGCGGCCGGTGACCCGGGCCCGGGCGGCGAGGACCAGGTGGGACAGGCGGTTCACCAGCGTCGGCTCGGGTGCCCGGGCGCGCAGCGCGGAGAGGTGTGTGGCGCTGCGCTGGTAGAGCGCCACCAGTTCGTCGACCTCGGCCGCGTCGAGGCGACGCCGGCCGGTCAGGTGTTCCAGCCGCCGCCATTCGGCGCCGTGCTCGGCCACGTACGCGTCGAGATCCACTCACCCTCCCCCGTTCGGCGTCCATGGTGTTCACTGTCGGGGTGCGCGCGCAACCTCCCCCACCGCCCAGTTGGGCCGATGCCGGTCTGGTCAGCGGCGAGGCGGTGGAGCTGGATGTCCGGGTGGCCCGGCTGGGCTCCCGGGTGCTCGCCCTGCTGATCGACGCCGTGATCCAGCTCGTGCTGTTCCTGCTGCTCGGCGCAGTGCTGGCCATGGTGGCGCTCGCCCTGCTGGGCGACGTCCTCGATGCCGCGCTGGCCGGCGCGCTCCAGGTCGTGCTGCTGGTGCTGGTCCTGCTCGGCTATCCGGTGGTGATGGAGCGCTTCGCCGGTGGCCGGACGGTGGGCAAGCTGGCCGTGGGGCTGCGGGTGGTGCGGGCCGACGGCGGCCCGGTGGGGGTGGGCCAGTCGCTGACCCGGGCGCTCGTGGGCGTCGCGGTGGAGTGGCCCGGGCTGGTGCTGCCGCTGCTGAGCTGGGCGGCGAGCGTCACGGTGATGCTCACCGACCCGCGCGGCCGCCGGCTGGGTGACCTGGTCGCCGGCACGCTCGTGGTGCACAGTCGAGGCGCGGCGCTGTGGCGGCCGCTGCCGCCGGCTCCGCCGCCGCTGCTGGCCTGGGCGACCACGCTCGACCTGACCCGGTTCGACGACGGGCTGGCGCTGGCCGTCCGGCAGTATCTGGACCGGCTGCCTCAGCTCGCCGAGCCGGACCGTTCCCGGCTGGGCCGGGCGTTGTGGGTGGAGGCCGCGGCGGTCACCTCGCCGCCTCCGCCGTGGTCCGCGCCGGACTGGGTCTACCTGTCCGCCGTGCTGGCCGAGCGGGGGCGCCGGGCCGCGCTCCGGCTGGGCCGCGCCCGGGCGGTCACCGCCACGCTCTGGCCGGAGCTGGTCCCGGCCGCGGTGCCGCACGCCGTCGCGCCGGCCACCCTGCGTCCCGCCGCGCCGGCCGTCGGCCGGTTGCGGTCCGCGGCGCCGGAGGCCGCCCCCGATCCGGTACGCCGCTGAGCCGGGCTCAGCCGAACAGCCCTCGCCCCCACCAGTCGGCGGCGTCGCGTACGCCGGGCGGGCAGGCGAACAGGCCGCTGGAGACGTGCCGCAGGTACTCGTTCATCGCGTCGTTGCGGGCCAGCCGGGTCTGGATCGGCACGAACTGCCGGCGCGGATCCCGCTGGTAGGCGATGAAGAACAGACCGGCGTCGAGCCGGCCCAGCCCGTCCGAGCCGTCCACGAAGTTGTAGCCGCGGCGCAGCAGGCGGGCGCCGTTGTTCGCGTCCGGGTGGGCGAGCCGTACGTGTGCGGTGTCGGCGATGAGCGGCTCCCCGTCGTCGCCCTTCGCGGCGAAGTCCGGTTCGTCGAACTCGTCCCGGAGGCCCAGCGGCGCGCCGCTGCCCTTGGTCCGCCCGACGATCATCTCCTGCTCGGCCAGCGGGCTGCGGTCCCACGTCTCGATCAGCATCCGGATCTTCCGGGTGACCAGGTAGGAGCCACCCGTCATCCACTCCGGGCCGTCACCGGGCTGCACCCAGAGCTGGTCGCGGAGCAGGCCCGCGTCCTCGGCCTTGAGGTTGGCGGTGCCGTCCTTGAAGCCGAACAGGTTGCGCGGCGTGGCCTGGTCCCGCGACGTCGACGAGGTACGCCCGAAGCCGAGCTGCGACCAGCGGACGCTCACCACGCCCATGCCGATCCGGGCCAGGTTACGGATGGCGTGCACCGCCACCTGCGGATCGTTGGCGCAGGCCTGGACGCAGAGGTCGCCGCCGGACAGCTCCGGCCTGAGCGCGTCCCCGGCGAAGTGCGGCAGGTCGGCGAGGGCTGCCGGGCGGCGGGCGGCGATGCCGAAGCGGTCCCGGCCCTGCGCGTCGCGGAACAGCGTCGGCCCGAAGCCCACAGTGAGGGTGAGCTGCGACGGGGGCAGTCCGAGCGCCTCGCCGGTGTCGTCCGGCGGGGCCTCGGGCATGCCGCCGACGGCGCCGATCACCCCGGCGTCCTTGCCGGCGGTCATCCGGGCCGCGGCGGCGGTCCACTCCTGGAGCATGGCGACCAACCGGTCCCGGTCCTTCGTGACCACGTCGAACGCGACGAAGTGCAGCCGGTCCTGGGCCGGGGTGGTGATGCCGGCCTGGTGCTCGCCGAGGAACGGCACCGACCCTGCGGCGGAGCCGGTGGCTGAGGCCTCGTTCCCGCCGGCGAGCAGCGCACCAGCGCCGCCCGCCACCCCGGCGACGCCGGCCACACCGACGCCGGCCAGTGTCATCGCCCGGCGGCGGGACAGGCCGCGACCGGTCCGCTCGTGGTTCGGCTCGCTCGTCGCGTCACCACCGGCCGGGCCGGTCATCGCGCGACTGCCGCCGCGACCTTGCTGACCGGCTCGGCCAGCGCGTTCACCGCGTCCGACAGCTCCTTGAGCTCGGCCTTGCCGAGCTGGGTGTGCAGCTTCCAGCCGTCGCCGTCCCGGTGCTTGCCGAGGGTTGCCTCCACGTTCGCGAACTCGCTGTCGAGCTGCTTCACCAGGTCGGGCGCGCGCTGCTCCAGCGCCGGGCGCAGCGCCGCGATCGCCGCCTTCGAGCCCTCCAGGTTGGCGTTGAAGTCCCAGAGGTCGGTGTGCGAGTAACGCTCCTCCTCGCCGGTGATCTTGCCGCTGGCGACCTCGTCGAGCAGCGCCTTGGCGCCGTTGGCGAGCTGGAGCGGGGTGAGCTTCTCGGCGTCCGCCTTGGCGACGATCGCCTTCACGTCGACCAGGAGCCGGTCGGCGATCGGGCCGTCCTTGCTGACGTCCCCGGTGGTCCAGAGGTCCTTCTCGATCCGGTGGAAGCCGGTGAACTCCATGCCCTCCTCGACCACCTCCTCGCGGCCGTCGATCTTCGGGTCGAGGTCGCCGAAGCTCTCCGCGACCGGCTCGATCCGCTCCCAGTAGGTGCGGGCCACCGGGTACAGCGCCTTGGCCTTGGCCACGTCGTTCGCCTTGACCGCCGCCACGAACTCCTCGGTCTTCGTCAGCAGCGCGGCGGTCTGGCTGCGCACGTACCGCTGGTAGCTCTCGGTCGCCTGGGTCAGCGCCGCATCAGGGGCGACAGTCGCGGCGGTGCCGGAGACCTTCAGCGCGCCCCGGATGCCCCGGCCGCTCATCCCCGGCTTGCAGGCCGTCTCGTACGTGCCGGCGGTCAGCTCGACGCGCAGCTCGCGGCTGAGCCCGGGGGCGATGTTCTCCACCTCGCCCATCACCCGGTCACCGGCCGCGTAGACGTAGAACTCGTTGACCTTGGAACCGGTGTTCGTCACCTTGAAGGTCACCTGACCGGCGTCGATCTCGGTGTCGCCGACCTCGCAGACGGTGTCGGTGGCCTTGACGGCGATCGGCCCGCCGTTCGTGGCGTCGGCGTCGTCACCGCCCCCGCAGCCGGTCAGTCCGGCGACGGCGAGCAGCCCGGCGGCGGCGGGCGCGACGAGTCGAGTGGTACGCATCGTGCGGGGTCTCCTCGGAAACGGGCGGGTCAGGAGCGGGGGGACGGAACGGCGGCGGCGTCGGCCGGCGCGGCGGACGTCTCGGCGGCCGGCTCGTCGGGCTGAACCGGCTCGGCGGACTGCGCCGGCTTCGCGGGCTTGGCCGGCTTGCGCAGGAAGAGGACGAGCACCGGCACCGCGTACGCGACCCAGGCGACCAGTTCCAGCACCGTCGGCGCGGCGGTGACGTTGAACATGCCGGCGAGCAGCGCGCCGTACCAGGAGCCCGGGTCGAGCGTGCCCGAGATGTCGAAGGCCAGGTCGTTCAGGCCGGGCAGCACGCCGGCCTCCTGGAAGTCGTGCACGCCGTACTTGAGGATGCCGGCCGCGACCAGGATGAGCAGCGCGCCGGTCCAGGTGAAGAACCGGCTCAGGTTGATCCGCACCGCGCTGCGGTAGAGCAGGAAGCCGATCACGACGGCGGTGGCGATGCCGCCGGCCAGGGCGAGCAGCGAGCCGGGCCCGGTTCCGCCGGCGGCGCTCTCGGCCGCGGCGTAGAAGATCAGCGCGGTCTCCAGACCCTCGCGGATCACCGCGAGGAACGCCATGCCGGCGACCGCCAGGGAGCCGACGGCGAGCGCGTCGGTGAGCTTGCCGCGCAGCTCACCGGCGATGGTGCGGGCGGCCCGGCGCATCCAGAAGATCATCCAGGTCACGAAGACCACGGCGGCGACCGAGGTGACCGCCTCGAACAGCTCGCGCGACTCGGAGGTGCGCAGCAGCGAGGTGGAGGTGTACTGGATCAGGGAGCCGAAGCCGACGGAGAGCGCCAGGGCCAGGCCGACGCCGGCCCACACCTGCGGCAGCCGGTCCCGGCGCTGCGACTTGACCAGGAAGGCGACGAGGATGCTGACCACGAGGGTCGCTTCCAGGCCCTCGCGCAGGCCGATCAGGTACGTGGCGAACATGGATACTCCGTAGTCAGGCTTGCCTCAGTTAACTTAGGGCAGCCATACCTTGCTCCTGTTCACAGCAAACGTCAAGCCGATCCGGGTAACGTCACCCGGTTCGACATCCGCCGGACTCCCCCCGTACGCGAAAAAGGACCGGGGCGGCCGCGCGGCGGCCGACCCCGGTCCTTTCGGGAGCGTGGGACTCAGTAGCGGTAGTGGTCCGACTTGAACGGGCCCTCCGGGGAGACGCCCAGGTAGGCGGCCTGCTCCTTGGTCAGCGTGGTCAGCTTCGCGCCGAGCGCGTCCAGGTGCAGCCGGGCGACCTTCTCGTCCAGGTGCTTGGGCAGCACGTAGACGCCGATCGGGTATTCCTCGGTCTTGGTGAACAGCTCGATCTGGGCGATCGTCTGGTTGGCGAACGAGTTCGACATCACGAAGCTCGGGTGGCCGGTGGCGTTGCCCAGGTTCAGCAGGCGGCCCTCGGAGAGCACGATGATGGCGTGGCCGTCGTCGAAGCGCCACACGTCGACCTGCGGCTTGATGTTCTCCCGGGTCACGTCGCTGCGCTTGGCCAGGCCG
Source organism: Micromonospora sp. RV43 (assembly GCF_001029515.1). NCBI lineage: Bacteria > Bacillati > Actinomycetota > Actinomycetes > Micromonosporales > Micromonosporaceae > Micromonospora > Micromonospora sp. RV43. Next base: position 10,595 of record NZ_LEKG01000055.1, read on the forward strand.
GCCATGTCGATCTCGTTGTCGAAGTGGCCGATGTTGCCCACGATGGCCTGGTGCTTCATCCGGGCCATGTGCTCGTTGGTGATGACGTCGAAGCAGCCGGTCGCGGTGATGAAGATGTCGGCCTGCTCCACCACGTCGTCGAGCGTGGCGACCTGGTAGCCGTCCATCGCCGCCTGGAGCGCGCAGATCGGGTCGACCTCGGTCACCACGACCCGGGCGCCCTGGCCGCGCAGCGACTCGGCGCAGCCCTTGCCCACGTCGCCGTAGCCCATGACGACAGCCATCTTGCCGCCGATCAGCACGTCGGTGGCGCGGTTGATGCCGTCGATGAGCGAGTGGCGGCAGCCGTACTTGTTGTCGAACTTGCTCTTGGTCACCGAGTCGTTGACGTTGATGGCCGGGAAGAGCAGCGTGCCGGCGCGGTGCATCTCGTAGAGCCGGTGCACACCGGTGGTGGTCTCCTCGGTGACGCCCTTGATGCCGGCGGCGATCCGGGTCCAGCGCTGGCCGTCCTCGGCCAGCGAGCGGTGCAGCAGTTCGAGGATGACTGCGTACTCCTCGGAGTCGGCGGACTCGACCGGCGGCACGACGCCGGCCTTCTCGAACTCGGCGCCCTTGTGGACGAGCAGGGTGGCGTCGCCGCCGTCGTCCAGGATCATGTTCGGGCCCTGCCCGTCGGGCCACGCCAGCACCTGCTCGGTGCACCACCAGTACTCCGGCAGCGTCTCGCCCTTCCAGGCGTAGACCGGCACGCCGGCCGGGGCCTCCGGGGTGCCCTCGGGGCCGACCACGATCGCCGCGGCGGCGTGGTCCTGGGTGGAGAAGATGTTGCAGGACGCCCAGCGGACCTGCGCGCCGAGCGCGACAAGGGTCTCGATCAGGACAGCGGTCTGAACGGTCATGTGCAGCGAACCGGTGATGCGGGCGCCGGCCAGCGGCTGGGCCTCGGCGAACTCACGCCGGATCGCCATCAGGCCGGGCATCTCGTGCTCGGCGAGCCGGATCTCCTTGCGCCCGAACGCGGCGAGCGACAGATCCGCCACCTTGTAGTCGCCCTCGGCGAGGGTGCTCGGCCGGGCCTGCGACGACGCGCCGCTGGAGGCCGCCGGGAGGGTGCTGGTCATGGAAGCTCCTGTCGAACGATGGTGGTGCGCAGCCTTCCACCTTACGCTCGCGGGCCACTCGACCCGTGCCCGGTTGGCCGACCGCGCAATCGGCCGGTCGGCGGACAGCGCACGGGGCGGTCGGTCGTGAGCGGACTTTCCACCCACGGCCCGGCCGCCCCGCGCATCCCCCCGGTTTGGTTCCCCCGCACGTCACCGGACCTTCGTCGCGACAACGCTGCGTACCCATAGAGTCACACCACGCAGCGTGACCGTCAAGCCATTTCGGGAAAGTCGGACTTGCGCAGATCAGTGCATGCCGCAAGTGGCGACGAACGCCTCGCCCGCCCCGGCCACCGTCAGCGGGCCACCGGCCGCCGTACCGACCGCTGCCTGACCCGCGTCCAGCGTCACCACGCCCACGCCGTCGTCAACGGTCAGCTTCCCGGCCCGGCAGAGCACCACACGCGGCCCGGGCAGCATCAGCCGCACCCCCGGCGACCCGGCAGCCACCTCGACCCGGTGCAGCGCGAAGTCCTCCACCGGCACCGGCCAGGTCAGCACCCCCGGCTCCACCTGCTCCGGCCGCAGCACCGGCTGGGTCAGCACCTCGAACCGGAGCACCCGCAGCAGCTCGTCCACGTCGACCCGTTTCGGGGTCAGCCCGCCGCGCAGCACGTTGTCACTGGCCGCCATGATCTCGACGCCGGTGCCGCGCAGGTAGGCGTGCAGGTTCCCGGCCGGCATCCAGATGCCCTCGCCGGGCGCCAGCCGGACGTGGTGCAGCAGCAACGCCACCACCACGCCCGGGTCGGCCGGATAGCCCGACGCGAGCGTGCGGACCAGCTCGGCGTCCGCCGAGGCCGGCCCGGCCTCCGCCGCCGCCAGCACGGCCGCCACCAGCCCCGCCCGCTCCGCCCGGGGCCAGCTCAACAGCAGGCGTACCGCCTCCCGCAGCCCCGCCGGCCCGTCGCGCAACGCCGCCACCACAGGCTCCAGCTCGGGTACGCCGAACGCGGCGATCGCCGCCGCCGACTCCCCCGGATCGCGGAAGCCGCACAGCGCGTCGAACTCCGAGAGCGCCACCAGCAACTCCGGCTTGTGGTACGGGTCGACGTAGTTGACCCGCCCCACGTCGGCGGCGTGCCCGGCGCGGGCCTGCTCGGCGTCCGGATGCGCCTGGAGGCTCAGCGGCGCGTCGGCGGCCAGCACCTTCAGCAGGAACGGCAGCCGGGTGCCGAACCGGCCGACCAGCCGCTCACCCAGCCAGTGGCCCGGCTCGGCCACCAGCAGTTCGGTGAGGCTGACCGGTCGGCCGTCGCGCTGCACAGTGGCCGGGGCGCCCGGGTGGGCGCCCAGCCACAGCTCCGCCTCCGGCCCGTTGCTCGGCACCGGCCGCCCCTGCAACTCGGCGATCGCGGTGCGCGAGCCCCAGGCGTAGTCACGGATCCGGCCCTGCAACAACTCCATCGGTCAGCTCCCGGGCCGCCCGGCCACCTCGTCGGCCGGCTGCGCCCCACCACTGGTCACGGCCTCCGGGACGGCGGTGTCCGCCGCCTGCCCGGTGCCGGCCCGCTCGGCGGCGGGCGAGTAGATGTCCGGCTCCAGGTAGATCACCCGGGCGGTGGGCACCTCGCGGCGGATCCGTGCCTCGACCGCGTTGATGTCACGCGCCAGGTCCTGGGCGGTCTCCCAGGCCGGCACCGCGATCTTCGCGGCCACCATCAGCTCCTCGGGGCCGAGGTAGAGCGTCTTCATGTGGATGATCCGCTCGACCTCGGGACCGCTGGTCACAGCCTGCTCGATCTTGTCCAGCTCGCTCTGCTCGGCACCCTCGCCGAGCAGCAGGCTCTTGGTCTCGATCGCCAGCGTGATCGCGATGATCACCAGCAGCACACCGATCATCGCGGTGCCCGCGGCGTCCCACATGCCGTCTCCGGTGATCAGCGTCATGCCGACGCCGAACAACGCGAAGACCAGACCGACCAGGGCGCCGAAGTCCTCCAGCAGCACCACCGGCAGCTCCGGCGCCTTGGCGCGACGGATGAACCGGACCCAGGACTGCTTGCCCCGGACCAGGTTCGACTCCTTGATCGCGGTACGGAAGGAGAAGCCCTCCATCACGATCGCCGCGACCAGCACCACCACCGGCACCCACTGCCACTCCGTGATCGCGTGCGGGTCGGACGCCTTGTGGTACGCCTCGTAGAGCGCGAACAGGCCACCGATGCTGAACAGCACGATCGCCACGATGAAGGCGTAGATGTAGCGCTCCCGGCCGTACCCGAACGGGTGCTGCGGCGTGGCCTGCCGCTTGGCCCGCCGGCCGCCGAGCAGCAGCAGGCCCTGGTTACCCGAGTCGGCCACCGAGTGGATCGACTCGGCCAGCATCGACGACGAGCCGGTGAGGGCGAACGCGATGAACTTGGTGACGGCGATGCCGAGGTTCGCCGCCAGGGCGGCGACGATCGCCTTCGTGCCCCCGTTTGCGCTCATTCCCCGCCTCGCTCGATGCCCCGTGTGCTCACTGGTTTGCCAGCTCCTTCATCTCCGTGATTGCCGGTACCGCCATCGGGTCCAGCCCGTGCGCCAGGGCCAGGTAGATCGAGGCGAAGTCGGGGACCGCCACCAGCGACGCGAGCCGCTCCAGCGCGGAGCCGCCCTCGGCGGTCACCACGTCGCAGCGCACCCCGCGCCGCTCGGCGAGCGTCTGCACCGCGTCCGCGCGGCGCTCCTCGACCGCCAGCGGCTCGTCGGTGTCGTCGTCGGCGTTGAGCCCGCCGTCGCGCAGCAGCACCAGCCGTAGCCGGGTGCCGTCGGGCTCGTCGTCGCCCGGGTCGGCGAAGATGTCCCGCTCGCCCTCGGCCAGACCGCCGAACACGCCGTCGAGCAGGCCGACGCGGCCCCGGCCCGCCTCGCCCAGCGCACCGGCGACCACCGGGTAGCGGGCGTTCGCGGACAACGTGTCACCGAACCGCCGGGCGGCCACGGTGGCCAGCGGGGACGAACCCCACACGATCGGGATCGAACCGGACAGGCCGAGCGCCAGCGACTTCGCCGGGTTGACGAAGGACTCGGCGGTCGGCCGGCATCGATCGGCGTCGGCGTCCAGCCGGGCCGCCGTCTCGGCCAGATCCGCCTCGTTGACCTTCACGAGCCCGAGGGTACGGGCGGCCAGCAGAACCGGCACGGTGAGCGCCCAGAGGCTGGCCCGGGCCGGCGCGCGCCGGGGCACCGGGATGAACGGCGCGCGGGCCCGCTCGGCCACCGACTGGAGCTGCGAGTCGGGCGCGCCGACCGCGACCAGCCGGGCACCGCGCCGGTGCGCCGCCTCGGCCGCGCCCAGCGCCTCCGGGCTGCGGCCCGACGCGCTCACCGCGATGACCACGTCCGCCGCGCCCACCCAGCCCGGCACGCCGGCGCTGCGGTGCGGGATGACCGGCACCGGGCAGCGCGGCCCGGCGACGGTGGCCAGCACGTCACCGGTACGCCCGGCGGTGCCGATGCCGGCGATGACCACCGCGCGGGGTCGCCCGTCGTCGGCGAGCACCGACAGGTTCGCCTCGGCGGCCAGCGCCGCCGACTCGCGCACCTGGGCGCCCGCGGACGCGGTGAACCGGAGCATGCCGCCCGGATCCCGCTCGGAGAGCTGCGCCGCGTCGTCCAGCAGGGCCTCGTCGGCGTGCCGGTGGCCGCTGACCCCGGCCGTACCCTCCATCACCGCGACGACCCGCCCCGCGCGTCGTCGGCGGCGGGTCCACCGCGCGCCTCGTCCAGCAGGAGCACCGGGACGTCGTCCCGGACCTCGAAGATGCGACCGCACTCGGTGCAGGTGAGCGTCTGCGCCTGCGCGTCGTAGTCGAGCGGGGCGTGGTGCGTGTCCGGGCAGGCGAGGATGTCGAGCAACTGCGGGTCCAGGGCCACGGCGCGGCTCCTTCCACGTATGCGGTCTCACCGGTCGGCGGTGCCGATCGGCGCACGCGATCTTATCGGCCGAGCGGCCCCGGCACCGGGCCCCGTTCGGCCCCGGTGTTCCGTCCTCCGGCCGGGCAGGTGGCGGCTACCGGGTCACGGCATGACCACCCACAGTCACGGTAACCCCGGGACCGGGTCGGGTTCCGGCTCAGTCCGGCAAGCGGGGCAAGACGCTCGTCGCGTCCCCGGCAGGCGGGGCCGGCGGCGTCGGAGCGGGCGCGGGCGCGCCGTACACGTTGCCGGCCGGGCGGGGCGGCGTGGCGCCCCCGTACACCGTGGGGGCCGGCCCGGGCGTGCCGGAGCGGTAGGTGGTGGTGCTGCGCGGCAGCGGGACCGGCGGGAGGCCGGCGTCCACGCCGCCACCGCTGCGGTCGGCGCGGTTGCGGCGCAGCAGCAGGACGATGAGAGCGGCGCCGACGAGCACCAGCCCGATACCGAACCACATGATCATGGAACCTCCGAACGACGAGTCGTCGGCCGCGGCGGTGGCCGGGGCGACGGCGGCGGCCACCGGCGACGTGTCGGTCGCCTCGGCCGGCGTGGTCTCGCTCGCGCTGGGCGTCGGCGAGGGCTTACGGGACGGGCTGGGACTCGGCGTCGGCGCGCCCACCAGCCGGGCCGACCCGCCGGCGCGGCCGAGCACGTCGCCGTTCGCGGCGCTCGCCTCACCGGCCAGCTCCAGCCGGCCGCCGACAGCCCCGGCCAGGAAGGACACCCGGTAACGCACGGTGACGCCCTTGCCCTTGCACAGCGGCCGGTCGACCGGGGCCACCGCGGCGGTGGCGACGGCGCCGCCGTCCCCGGAGACCTGCACCGGCACCCATCGGCCGCCGGACGCCACCTGCACCCGGACCTGGTCCGCCCGCAGGCCCTCCAGCCGGAGCCCGACCGCGGTACGCAACTGCACGCAGCCGTCCGTGCGCTTGCGCACCTCGACCGCCACCGTCCCGGGCGGACCACCGGCGGTGAAGCTCTTCGCCGAGCGCAGTCCCACCCGGTCGTCCCGGGCCGACGCCGGTGACGCCGGGACGGCGATCAGGCCACCCAGCAGCGCGCCGACCATGGCCCACCGCGCCGCGTGCCGCCCTGCCGACATCTCCACCTCACCGTTGCGTCCGGACCGGATCCGCCGGTCAGGTTACTACCGGCCCCTCCAGGCACCCGCGCATCGAGCACGCCACATGTGTGCAGCGCCACGCGATCACCGCCCGCCCAGGTCACCGCCCGACGCGCCTGCATCGGCGAGCGCCCGCCGGCACAGCCGGTCGGCCGTACGGGTGGTCTCCGGCAGCCGGTACCGGGGCGTCAGTGCCAGTACCCGCTCCACCGCTTCGTCCAACCCCATCCGGTGCCCGACGCTCACGAAGACCGGCCGGACACCGTCCTGAGTCCGCAGCACCCGCCCGACCACCTCGCCCTCGTCACACAGGTCGGCGCTGTCACCACGCTCGGGACCGGGGCCCGTCCACGAGCCGACGAGCGGCGTCTTGCCCACCCCGATCGTGGGCAGCCCGGTCACCAGGCCCAGATGACAGGCCAGCCCGAACCGGCGCGGGTGCGCCAGCCCGTGGCCGTCACAGACCAACAGCTCCGGACGGGTGGTGAGCCGGTCCAGCGCGGCGAGCAATGCCGGCATCTCGCGGAACGCGAACAGTCCCGGCACGTACGGGAAGGCGGGACGCCCCACGCACACCGCCTCGTCCACCACGTCGAGGGTGGCCGCGTCGAGGACCGTGACGGCCGCTGCGAGCAGGTCACCGTCCTGCGCGTACGCCACGTCCAGCCCGGCCACCGTCACGGGCGCGGCAGGACCGGGCCCGATCAGGTCCACCCGGGACCGCAACTCCTCCTGTACGCGTCGCGCCTCCGCCACGTCGGCGGGCGGCAGGTAGGGCACGGGCGGGCCGCCGGTGGAGGGCATGGCGTTCCGGGCCGTTGTCAGGAGGCGATGGTGGGGTCGGCGGCCGGGTCACCGGCCTGCTGGAGCTGCTCCTCGAACATCACGAAGGTCCGCCGCCGGATCCCCTTGATCAGCGCGGCTTCCTCCGCGGTGAACGGTCGCCTCTCCGCGACGGCGGGCGCCGCGATCGCCCGGACCGTCTCGTAGAGCGCGAAGACCGGCCCCTCTCCGCTCAGGTAGCGTCCGCGCAACTGCTCGACGTGCTGCACGAAGGCATCAGCCGAGCGCACGTAGATCTCGCCGCCCACGCCACCGATCACGTCGTCGACGAGCTCGTCCGCCGGCCGCCAACCCCCCGTCGAGCGGTCCAGCTTCCAAGCGGCGTGGCCGCCATCCGGTGTGGCGACCAGCTTCACAGGCGTGTCGTAGTGCTCGAAATAAGCGGGAAGTTCGACGCCGTCGACTGTAGCCATCACTCACGCTCCTTGTGCAGCGCCGTCTGAAGAGCCTCCCAGAACAGCTCACGCTGGCGCCGAAGCACCGCCCGACGAATGGCGGACTCTGTCACCGTCACGCTACGTCCCTCCTCACGAGCGACCGCTTCGAGGTCGCGCCGCACTTCGAAGAGGGAGTGTTCCCAGGTCGCCACTATGTCGAGTGGCGCCAGTTGCAGCCGGAACTCAGCGATGTGCCCGTTGGAGGCACGAAGGAACATCTGTACGTCTCGGTATCCACTTTTCTGTGGGCTCTGGAAGCGGTCTTCGAACTTCACCAGATCCAATCGCCCGTCGTTCCTCAGACGTGCCAGTCCGCCGTAGAGTTCGTCGAGGTTGCCAAACGAGACGTAGCCGCCCGCGAGATCCTTCAGCTGTGACGCATCGCCGCCGTAGCCCTCGATCTTGTCCTCAGCCCGCCCACGGTCCTTGGGCTCACGACGCGGGTGATATTCGGCACCACCACCGCATGACTCTGCCAAATCCCGCCCCAGGGAGTTGAGCTCCGACTGTGCGACAGCGGCTTCCTCATACAACTGGTCCAAGAACTGCTTTCGATACGCGGCGTCACCGAGTCGCGTTAGATCGAAACCCGGCTGCGCGGCCTCCGCGCCATCAGTCGTAAAGGATTCGCTCACCGCCAGGTGAGCGCCTGTCAATCGAGTCGGCATCAGGGCCGGCGGTTCCGTCGATGCAACGACGTCAGCCCCCCGTTCCCGGATCTCGCCTACCACGTCCTGCAATACGTCGATGGCCTGCTGGTGGCTGGCCAGGTGGTGCAGGGTCAGCGGCCGCGCGGTCAGCGAGTTGGCGAGTTCCGGCGTCGCCAGGATCATCCGGACCAGGTCGGGCCGCTCCGCGAGTTTCCGCACCAGCGTCTCGGCCAGCAACTCCTCCCGTCGCGGCGGCGCCTCCCAGCTCTGGTCGAGCATCCGCTGCACACGCGGGTCGGCGAACAACCGGGTGAGGTCGGCGGCGGCGGTCTCGTCGAGTCCGGGTACGAGCCGCCGCAGCGTCGGCACGTCGGCGTGCTGCGCCAGCTCGACGGGCGTCACCCCGGCGGCGAAGGCGTCGTCGAGGTTCCCGCTCTGCGCGAGCGCGTCGCGCACGTAGAGCCCGGCGGCGATCCGGTCGGCGTGCGCCTGCCGGTGTTCCTCGCGTACCCGGTCGGGTTCCGGCTCGACGGGCGGCGCGCTCCCCGGCAGCGGTCCGTCGCCCCGGCGGTAGATGGTGGTGGACTCGCCGAGCAGGTGGACGTGGTTGAAGTCCGGGACGTGGCCGTCTGCGATCGGCGGCGGGGCCGGCGGCCGTGGCGGCGCCGGACGGGGTAGCGGCTCGGGCAGGACGTTGTAGGTGCCGGGCGGCCGACCGGCGAGCGGCATCGGCCGGCCGTCGGGGCCGAGCACCAGAGCGTCGACGCCGACGACGTTGCTGCGGGCCGGACGGCCGTTGTGGTGGTAGATCGGCCGGTCCGCCACGTCGCCCGTCTGCGGGTCGAGGAAGAGGATCGTGCCGTTCTGGTTCAACGCCACCCACGCGTGCGATCCGCCGCCCTCGAAGCTGGTGATGAGGAACGCGTAACTGCCGTGACCGCCCGACGCGAGCTGCGCGTACAGGTCCCGGTAACCGCCGTCCACCAACAGCTGCCGGTCCCGGCCGGTGATCCCGGGCCGATCCGGCCGGCAGAGGTTCTGGAACCGGCCGCCGGTCGTCTGCTCGACCCGCAGCGGTCCGTCCGCCTCGCCGCCCACCGGCCGGTTCACGTCGCCGTGCAGGTATCCGTCGAACGTACGCGGTGCCGCGACGCGCGGCCGTCCGTGGACCCAGGTCTCGAACAGCGACAGCGTGCAGTCGAGGCAGTTGATCCCCCGGGTGGCGTCGGCCGCCGGTCCGCCGTCGTTCGCGAGGCGGAACCAGCCACCGCGCCGGGGATCGGCGGTACGCGTCACGCTGCCGTCGGGGTTGCGGGGCATCTGCCGTTCGAGGTCGGTCTGGTGCAGCGCGAGTGGAGGCCGGAGTCCTCCCCGGCGGCCGTAGGGCCGGGACCTGTCGATCGGCTCGGGGTGTCCGTGACCGGTGAGCGCGGAGTGGTCGGCCGTCTCCACCGCGCCGACGGCCAGGTCCGCCACGTCGTCGTTGATGCGGTAGAAGTCGAGGTCGTCCTCGACCATCACCTCCTGCGGAACGAGCCTGCCGGCCAGGACGTGCCGCGCCTCCTCGCGCAGGTCGGCCGCCTCCAGGGCGGCCTCGTGCGACTCCCGGTGCCATCGTTCGGCCGCCAGGGTCCGGCCGGCGCGGCGCAGCTCCATGGCCTGCGCGGCCCAGTCGCTGGCCCGTTCCTCGTGGTACGTGGCGCGCTCATGCAGCCAGTCGGCTCGGGTCTCACGTCGACGGTCCTCGAACCAGGTCCGCTGGGACTGCAGGTGACCGCGGTAGCGGCGTCTGTCGAACGACTCCCTGTCGGCGACCAGCCGTGCGGCGCGCTCCCGGATCGTTCGCAGGTCGGGAGGCGGCGGGTCGAGCCGGCTGAGGTCGGGACCTGGGGAGTCCGCGGACGGCCGGGGCGGCGCCAAAGACTCCAGCAGGGGGAAGCGGGGGTTCGGAATCGGGCGCGGATCCGGGCCGGGCAGGCCTGGGAACGGTGCCGCATGCGGTTGCGGTGACGGCGTGGACACCGGCGCCGAAGGTCCGAGGCCGGGGCCGGCCCGGTCCGACAACGGCGGCGCCGCCACACTCGGATGGTCAGTGGTGGACGGGGAGAGCGTGGCAGGTGCCGCTCCCGCCTGCACGGGGGTCGACGGTGGCGGGGCGTTGTCGATCGGCGTCGCCACCGGAACCGCGCCGCTGTGGACTCCGGGCGCGGTCGACGGGGGCGTGGCGACGGGCGCTTCCGTGATCACCGAGGACAACGTAGGGCTCGTGGTGACCGTCGGACGTGCCACGTCGTGCGGGACGACATGATTGTGCGGCGGCGTCGTCGTGGGATCCGGCGCCGGGAGGGGCAGGTCCACGGCGAGCGGGTGCGGACCGGCGGCTTGGGGCGTGACGTGCGTGGGTGTCACGGGAACGGCACCGGCGATCGTGTCGCCGCCCTGGACGACCGGCTCGGCGACCCGCTGGGCCGGGATCAACCCGACGGGATCGGCGGCGACCGGCACGTCCAAGCCGACCGGGGACACCGTCAACCCGCTCAGCTGCCCGTCGAGGCGGCGTTGCAGCGCCGAGTCCGCCTGGTTGGTGGCGGACCCGGTGGCGCCGGAGGCTGCCGCACGTGCCAGATCCTCCAGCGACGGCCCCTGGCCGGTCGCCAGACCCGCCGCGGTCTCGGCGAGCGTCTCCCCGGCCATCTCCCGCCCGAACCGCTCGCCGATCTCCGCGAACCGCCCGTTGGCGTGCCGGCCCAGCCCGGCCATCGGCGCGACCGCGCCGCCGGCGAATCCGCCGAGAGCCGACGTGCTCACGTCGGTCAGGTCGAGGCCGTCCCGCCGGCCGGTGGAGTTCTGGTACGCCTGCGTGCCGAGGCTGGTGCCCGCCTCCTGACCGGCCTCCAGCAGTCCGCCGATCGCGGTCCGTCGAGCCAGCGTGCGGGCACCGGACCTGGCCGCCTCCTTGGCAGCGCGTTCGCCCGCCTCTTTGAGGCCCTGCTTGACCGCCTTGCGGGCGAGCTGGGCCACCAACCGCTTGAAGATCTGCTGCACCACGACCCGCGTGGCGGTGATCGCAGCGGCCGCCGCCGGTGAGGCGGCGCCCAGGGTGAGCACCGTGGCGACCGCCAGGGACAGCAACTCGACGACCAGGATGCCCAGCTCGATCCAGGCTTCCAGCTTCGCGCCCTCGATGTCGCAGCCGCAGGAGTCGACCAGACGCGCCAGCTCGTCTGTGGCCGCGACCAGGACGTGCAGCGGAGCGTCCTGGCCTTCGGCGAGCTTGTGCCACGCCGTGTCGAACGCACCGGCGACCAGGCCGACTCCCCCGTACCCGCTCTTGACCTCGCCGGCGGCGGTGATCGCGTCGTCGCGCGGACGGGTCAGGACGCCTGCTACGCCGTACCACTGGTCGGCCAGGTCCCAGACGGCGCGCTCGTCGCCCTCCGGCCATTCGACGCCGACCACCCAGTCGAGCGCCTCGTAGATCCAGCCGGGCAGGTCCCACGGGCAGAAGTCGAGCGGGTGCGGGATCGGGCTGGGCAGCATGCTCACGCGCGGGTCCTCCGGTGGTCAGCGCCGGGGCCGATGGGGGTTGTGCCCTTGCTGCGGGATCTTCCCGAGGTCACGGGCGTTGCTCAGGTCCGTCTCCACGGTAGCCGTGACCGAGCGGACGACGTCCGACCCGAGCACCTCCAGCGACCGGCCGAGAAGCTCCCACGCGCGCAGCAGCGTCTCGGCGTAGCCCTGGTAGTGCTTGTCGAACGCGGCGCCGATGTCGTCGCGGCCCCAGGGCCGCTGCGCGCTCGCGTGGGCGATCGGCTCGCCCGTCTCCCGCCGGGCCGCGCTCACCGCCCGCCCCGACAGCGCCAGGTCAGCCCCGCCGCGCCGGGCCCGGTCCGGGTCCAGCCAGATCTCTCCCCCGGCCACCTGTCACTCGCCGCGGGCCAGCACGGAGTCGGCCCGGCCGAGCAGCGCGCCGAAGTCATGGGTACGCAGGAATTCGACCGAAGGGGAGCCCGGCGGCAGGTATCCGGAGACCAGTTCGCGGGTGGCGGCGCTCGCCGCCGTGGAGGCGCGCAGCACGGTCTCGGTGATCTTCCGGCTCAACGCACGGGCGTCCCGGTCCTGGAACGCCGCCGGGCTCACCTCGACGCTGATCAGCTCGCCTCGCGCGCCGACGACGGCGGTCACCTGACCGTCGTCGGAGCGTTCGGTGACCCGCAACTCGGCCAGCTTGGTCTGGAGATCGTCCAGACCGGACCGCAAGCGCTGGTATTGGCCGTACACCTCGTCGAATCGCGCGCGTAGTGCACGGTTCGCATCCCGGTCCGCACTCTCGGCCACCGTCGCTCCCCTTCCGTCACCGTGGGTAGGGCCGACCATACCGGGTGCCACGAAATCCGTGGGGTCCGGTAATTTCAGGTGGTGATCGAGCGACAGCAGGCCGAGCAGATCGCCTCGGTGTGGGCCCGGAGGGACTCCGACCGCCTCGGTTTTCCCTGCACGCCGGAGGTCGAGGAGTTCGACCTGGGCTACGTGGTGAGTTCCGTCGTGTCCACCGAGGCCCGGGCGCTCCCCGGCGACCTGCCGACCACTGTGATCGACAAGGAGACCGGCGAGGTGTCCACGTGGCCGCGGGTGCCGGCCGCGGCGGTCGAGCGGATGTACCGGCAGCGGCGTCCGGCCGAACCGCGCCCGCCGCGTACCGTCGACCCGGCCGCCCAACTGCTGCGTGAGCTGACCCGCCTGCCCACGCCCGGCGCGGCGGCGCACCTCACGCTCGACGGCCGGCAGCACGTCGCGCAGGGCGCGAAGGGCGAGATCGAGGTACGCCACCATCCGCTGGTGCAGTCCTATCTGGACGAGCTACCGGCGGGGCATCTGGTACGCGGCGGGGAGCGGCACGCCGAGATGATCGTCGTCTCGGACGCGCTCTACGAGCACGACCACCGTCGCGCCGCCGAAGGTCTGCCGCCGCTGTCCATCGAGGACGCGCGCGACCTGCTCGGCACCAGCCGGATCGAGAGCTTCCGCGTCCGCGAACCCGGCGACCCCGCGGGCGGCCCGGCCGAGTTGCGCTGCGAGTCGTGCATCAGGTTCCTCGTGCACGTCAACGTGCTGCCCTGGCCGGAGCTGGCCCTCGCCGAGGAGTGGCAGTCCGAGCCCCAGACGCCTCCCGAGCCCGACCGGTTTCCCGCCGAGGTGGCGAACGCGCTCGTGATCGCCGGCTGGCGGCCGCACTTCGGCGACGAGGTGTCCGCCGCCACCTCGGTCCGCAAGGTCAGCGAGGTCCGGGGCGCACAGCACACCCACGCCACCTTCCCGGCCGCGCTGACGACGCTCACCGCCTTTCCCGGGCTGGTCACCGCACGCCAGGGCCCCGGTGAAGCGGTCTGGATCTCGCGCTTCGAGGTACGACCGCGGAAGGTGGCGCACACCGCCGACTCCCTCGCCGACTTCGCCGCCGTCCTGGGCGCCCGTCTCTTCCCGCTCGGCAGCGAGCGTCAGGAGAGCATCCTCGCGATCGACGAGCACGGCCGGATCTTCGCCCTCGACCAGGCCGGCGAGTGGTTCCTCGGCCCCGACATCGACGCCGCCCTCACCACCCTGCTGCTCGGCCGCGCCCCCGCCCGGGTCCGCGACGACGGCACCTGGTGAGCGGCGGGCGAGCGGTCAGAGGGCCACGCCGGTCAGCACCGTGACCCGCGGCTCGGTGTAGTCGTCCATCGCGCTGCGCAGCCCTTCCCGCCCGACCCCGGAGCCCTTCATCCCGCCGTACGGCATCTGGTCGGCCCGGTACGACGGCACGTCCCCGACGATCACGCCACCGACCTCCAGCGTGCGGGCGGCGTCGAACGCCACGTCGAGCCGGTGGGTGAAGACGCCGGCCTGGAGCCCGTACGCGGAGTCGTTGACGGCGGCGAACGCGGCCCGGTCGTTCACGACCGGGGCGACCACCAGCACCGGTCCGAACACCTCTTCGGCGCACACCTTCGCGTCGGCCGGTACGCCGCTGAGCACAGTGGGCGGGTAGTTGGCACCGTCGCGCCGCCCGCCCGTCTCGATGACCGCGCCGGCGGCGACCGCCTCGTCCACCCAGGTCTCGACGCGCTGCGCCGCCTCGACCGACACCAGCGGACCGACGTCGGTCAGCTCGGAGCGCGGGTCGCCGGTGCGCAGCGCCTGCACCGCCGCGACGAGCCGGGGCAGGAAGCCGTCGTAGAGCCATTCGTGCACGTAGACCCGCTGCACGGCGATGCACGACTGCCCGGCCTGGTAGTTGGAGAACGTGGCGATGCGGTGCGCGGCGAAGGTCAGGTCCTCGTCCGCCGCCCAGTCCTCGCAGATGACCGCCGCCGCGTTGCCGCCGAGTTCCAGAGTGACGTGCTTGTCCGGCGCGGCCCGGCGGATGGCCGCGCCGACCGGTCCGGAGCCGGTGAACGACACCACCGGTAGCCGCGGGTCGGTGACCAGTTCGGCGGCGCGCTCGTTCGGCAGCGGCAGCACCGAGAACATGCCCTCGGGCAGGTCGGTCTCGGCCAGGATCTCGCCGAGCAGCAGCGCGGTGAGAGGGGTGGCCGGTGCGGGCTTGACCACGATCGGGGTGCCGACGGCGAGCGCCGGGGCGACCTTGTGGGCGACCAGGTTGAGCGGGAAGTTGAACGGGGTGATGCCGAGCACCGGCCCGCGCGGCACGCGCCGGACCAGGGCGATCCGCCCGGTGGCGGCGGGGTCGGTGTCGAGCCGTTGCAGCTCGCCGGAGAAGCGGCGGGCCTCCTCGGCGGCCCAGCGGAACGTGGAGATCGCGCGCCCGACCTCGGCCTTCGCCCATTTGACCGGCTTGCCGTTCTCGGCGGTGATCAGCGCGGCGACCTCGTCGGCCCGCTCGGCGAGCCGGCGGGAGACGTGGTCCAGGGCGGCCGCGCGGGCGTGCGCGGGCAGGGCCGCGGCCTCCGCGGCCACCGCGGCGGCGCCCGCGACTGCGGCTTCGAGCTGGTCGGCCGTGGCGAGCGTGGTACGCCCCACCGGCTGCCCGTCGTACGGGTGGGTGACTGTCAGCTCGTCCTCGCCGTGGGCGGGGCGACCGGCGACGTAGAAGGCTCTCGGCTCCACGACCGGCAGCCTAGACCACAGACGCCCACGCGGAAACAGTTGCCCAAACCCTTGTCTGCCTCGGATTTAGTAGCCAAGATGGCAGTCAGATTGCGATAACCTCCGCTGACCCTCCCCCCGGCCACCTTCTCGGAGACTTCTGATGAGCGACCAGCAGCAGCTGCGCAACTTCGTCAACGGCGAGTACGTCGACCCGGTGGACGGCGGCTACGCCGACCTGATCGACCCGTGCACCGGCGAGGTCTTCGCCCAGGCCCCGGTCTCCGGCGCGGCGGACGTGGACGCGGCGATGAAGGCCGCCTCCGCCGCGTTCGAGACCTGGCGGGACGCCACACCGGCCGAGCGGCAGCGGACGCTGCTGAAGTTCGCCGACGCGGTGGAGTCGCGGGCCGCCGAGCTGGTCGACGCGGAGGTCCGCAACACCGGTAAGCCCCGGCAGCTCACCGCCGACGAGGAGTTGCCGCCGGCGGTGGACGAGCTGCGCTTCTTCGCCGGGGCGGCCCGCCTGCTGGAGGGGCGCTCGGCGGGCGAGTACATGGCCGGGCACACCTCCTACGTGCGGCGCGAGCCGATCGGCGTCTGCGCCCAGGTGACGCCCTGGAACTACCCGCTGATGATGGCGGTCTGGAAGATCGCCCCGGCGCTGGCGGCGGGTAACGCGGTGGTGCTGAAGCCGTCGGACACCACGCCGGTGTCGACGCTGCTGCTGGCCGAGATCGCCGCCGAGCACCTCCCGCCGGGTGTGTTCAACGTGGTCTGCGGCGACCGCGACACCGGCCGTACGCTGGTCTCCCACCCGACCCCGCAGCTCGTGTCGATCACCGGCTCGACCCGCGCGGGCATGGAGGTCGCCGCCGCGGCGGCGCCGGACCTGAAGCGGACGCACCTGGAGCTGGGCGGCAAGGCCCCGGTGGTGATCTTCGACGACGCGGACGTGGCGGCGGCGGCCGAGGCGATCGCGATGGGCGGCTACTTCAACGCCGGTCAGGACTGCACGGCGGCGACCCGCGTGCTCACCGGTCCGGGCATCCACGAGGATTTCGTGGCCGCGCTGACCGAGCAGGCCCGCAACACCCGCACCGGCGCGCCGGACGACGCGGACGTGCTCTACGGCCCGCTGAACAACGCCAACCAGCTCGCGCGGGTCAGCGGTTTCGTGGACCGGCTGCCGGACCACGCGAACGTCACCACCGGCGGCACCCGGGTCGGCGAGCGTGGCTTCTTCTACGCCCCGACAGTGGTCTCCGGCGTACGCCAAGCCGACGAGATCATCCAGGACGAGGTGTTCGGGCCGGTCATCACCGTGCAGCGCTTCTCCGACGAGGACGAGGCGGTGCGCTGGGCGAACGGCGTGGACTACGGCCTGTCCGCCTCGGTGTGGACGCGCGACCACGGCCGGGCCATGCGGATGACCCGCCGGCTGGACTTCGGGTGCGTCTGGGTGAACACGCACATCCCGTTCGTCTCGGAGATGCCGCACGGCGGCTTCAAGCACTCCGGCCACGGCAAGGACCTGTCGGTCTACAGCCTGGAGGACTACACCCGGGTCAAGCACGTCATGCACAACATCGAGGGCTGATCCGATGGCCACGAGCGAGGAGTTGCACAAGCGCCGGGTCGAGGCGGTGGCGCGGGGCGTGGGCAGCACGATTTCCGCGTACGTGGACCGGGCGGGCGGCGGCACGATCACCGACGTGGACGGCCGGGAGTGGATCGACTTCGCGGCCGGCATCGCTGTCACCAACGTGGGCAACTCCGCGCCGCGCGTGGTCGAGGCGGTACGCGCGCAGGTCGAGCGCTTCACCCACACCTGCTTCATGGTCGCGCCGTACGAGTCGTACGTGGCGGTCTGCGAGCAGCTCAACGCGCTCACGCCGGGTGGCTTCGAGAAGCGGTCGGCGCTGTTCAACTCCGGCGCCGAGGCGGTGGAGAACGCGGTGAAGATCGCCCGGCACGCGACCGGGCGGCCCGCTGTGGTGGTGTTCGACCACGCGTACCACGGCCGGACCAACCTGACCATGGCGCTGACCGCGAAGAACATGCCGTACAAGCACCGGTTCGGGCCGTTCGCCGGTGAGGTCTACCGAGTGCCGATGTCGTACCCGCTGCGCGACGGCGGGCTGGACGGCGCCACCGCGGCGGCCCGGTCGATCGAGATGATCGAGAAGCAGGTGGGCGCGGAGAACGTGGCCGCGCTGCTGATCGAGCCGATCCAGGGCGAGGGCGGTTTCGTCGTACCCGCCGAGGGGTTCCTGCCGGCGCTGCGCGAGTGGGCGACGGCGGCCGGGGTGGTGTTCGTCGCCGACGAGATCCAGACCGGTTTCTGCCGCACCGGCGACTGGTTCGCCTGCGAGCACGAGGGCGTGCAGCCGGACCTGATCACGCTGGCCAAGGGCATCGCGGGCGGGCTGCCGCTGGCGGCGGTGACCGGCCGGGCGGACCTGATGGACGCGGTGCACGTCGGCGGTCTCGGCGGCACGTACGGCGGCAACCCGATCGCCTGCGCCGCCGCGCTCGCGGCGATGGAGACGATGCGGGAGCTGGACCTGGCCGCCGCCGCGCGCCGGATCGGTGCGGTGATGGGCGAGCGGCTGGACGCGATCGCCGCCGGTGACCCGCGTGTGGCCGAGGTACGCGGCCGGGGCGCGATGCTCGCCGTGGAGATCGTGCGGCCGGGCACGCTGACCCCGGACCCGGCCGCCACGGCGGCGGTCTCGGCTGCCTGCCACGCGGCCGGGCTGCTCACCCTGACCTGCGGCACCTACGGCAACGTGTTGCGGTTCCTGCCTCCGCTGGTCATCTCCGACGACGAGCTGGGCCGGGGCCTGGACATCCTGGCGGCCGCCTTCGGCTGACCCCGGACGTGGAACACCATGGGCCCGATCTCCCCCAGGACCGGCCCATGGTGTTCCGCCCGGAGGATCAGCGGAGCAGCTCCACAGTGTTGCGCCGGACCAGGTTCTTGCCGGGTTCCCGGATCGCGTCCATCGCCGCCGTGTTCAGCAGCACGCAACTACCAGACGGCCCGGTCACCGTCACGGTCACCACCTTGTTGTTGTCCAGGTTCGTCACCCGCAGCCGGGTGCCGAGCGGGAACTGGCCGCTGGTGGCTGCGGGCGCCCCGCCCTCGGCGAAGAACGTGAGCGCGCCGGAGCAGACGCTGCCGCCGATCGGCTGCGCCGCGCCCGGCCGGGTCTCACCCGGCTGCGCACCGGGCGCCGGGGCGCCGCCGCCGTCGAGGCGTTCCACCACGTTGCGGCGGACGACGTTCTTGCCCGGCTCGCGTACCAGGTCCATGGCGGCGGCGTTCAGCAGCACGCAGCTCCCGGACGGCCCGGTCACCGTCACCGTGGCCACCTTGCGGTTGTCCAGGTTCGTCACCCGCAGCCGGGTGCCCACCGGGAACCTGTCGCTCGTCGCGGCCGGCGGCCCGCCCTCGGCCGAGAAGGTCACCGACCCGGCGCAGACCGATCGCGCGGCCGGCGCGGTGTCCGCGAAACCGAGTCCGGTGCCCACCGAGACCGCCACAGTGGCGGTCACCGCCACAGTCGCCGCCAGCACGTGCTTGCGCTGCACCCTCACGTTCTCTCCCGTCGTCGCTGTCGTTCGACGCGTGGTACGGACGGGAGGGCCGGACCGTTCACCCGGATGCGTGGGCTACAGCGGACCGTAGCGGGTGTGTGGCGCTCCGGTCATCAACGCCCAGTACCTGTCGCCGTACGACCAGTGCCACCACTCCGTCGGGTAGTTCACCAGCCCCGCGCCGCTCAGCGCCGCCACCAGCACGTTCCGGTTGCGCCACGCGCTGACCGGGATGTGCCGGGCCGCGGTGAAGCAGGCGTCGGCGCTCTCCTCCGGGGTGGCGTCGAGCGCTGTGCCCATGTCCAATTCCACCCCGCCGGCGTCACACAGCGTGAGGTCGACTGCTCCGCCGGTGCTGTGCGGGGCCACCTCGACCGGCGAGACGAACTTGGTGGTCTCCCGGTGCAACCGGTCCGCCGGCCAGTCCGGGTGGCGCCGCCGCAACTCGTCCCGGTAGCCGGTGAAGATGTCGAGCTGCGCCCGGTACGGCCGGTACCCCTCGACCACGAGCAGGCGCAGCCCGGCCGGCAGCGCGCGCTGCGCGGCCAGCAACCGGTCCGCGACCCCGAGCCGCACCCGGGCGTACGCCCCGGCGGGGTCGGCGGCCCGCCCGTCCACCCGCAGCCCGGGCACCTCGCGCAGGTCCACCAGGGGTTCGCCGTCGTCCCGGCTGGACACCGCGGCGACCCGGGGGTCGGAGAGCAGGATCACGGCGTACCCCCGGGTTGTTCGCGCGACGGCCGGGCCGCGTGCCGGGTGAAGGCGAGCGCGACGAGCCGGTCCACCACCTCGGGGTACGCGACGCCGGACTCGGCCCACACCTTCGGGTACATCGAGTGGGCGGTGAAGCCCGGCAGCGTGTTCAGCTCGTTGACGAACAGGTCGCCGGTGGTCTCGTCGTAGAGGAAGTCGACACGGGCCAGGCCCCAGCCGCCGATCGCGGTGAACGCCCGCACCGACAGCTCGCGGATCCGCTCGGTGACCTCGTCCGGCAGCGGCGCCGGGACGATCATCGGGTCGGCGTCGCCGAAGTACTTCTGCCGGTAGTCGAACCAGCCGCCCGCGACCCGGACCTCGCCGACCGCCGACGCCTCCGGCTGCCAGCCGCCGAGCACGCCGCACTCCAGTTCCCGGCCGGTCACGCCCTGCTCGACGAGCACCACGTGGTCGTGCCGGAACGCCTCCTCCACGGCGGCGATCGGGTCGTCGCCGTCGGCCACCCGGGAGATGCCGATCGAGGAGCCCATCCGGGCCGGCTTGACGAACAGCGGCCCGCGCAGCGCGACCACCAGCTTCTCCGGGTCGGACGCGGCCCGCCAGGTCGGTTCGTCGAACCAGACGTACGGCGTGGTCGGCACGTCCTCGGCCCGCAGCGCCCGCTTCATCGCCACCTTGTCCATGCCGACTGCGGAGGCGAGGATGCCGCACCCGACGTACGGCACGCCCAGTGACTCCAGCAGCCCCTGCACCACGCCGTCCTCGCCGTACAGCACCGGGAACACCACGTCCAGTTCGGCGTGCACAGTCGCGGGGGCGTCGGCCGCGCCGACCGCGACGGTGCCGGCTGTGGTTCCGCGTCGCAGCTCGACCGCCGGGCCGGTGACCGGCAGCCGGTCGTCGATCGCCCGGCCGGCGGCCACTGTTCCGAGGTGCTGCGCGAGCACCGGTTCGGGCAGCAGCCTGATCCCGCCGGTACGGGTGATGCCGAGCGCCACCACCCGGTGCCCCTGCCCGGCCAGGGCCCGGGCCACGCCGAGCGCCGAGGCGCAGGAGACCTCGTGTTCCGCCGACGGGCCTCCGAACAGGACACCGATCCGCACTGTCTCTCTCATGCCGCCACTCCCACAGTCATCCGGTCGCCCGCCAGCCGGGCCACCAGGTCCGCTTCCACGTTTCCGCCGGTCAGCACCACGCCGACAGTCATCTGCCGCCTGCCTTCGGGCGGCCACGGCGCCCCGCCCCCGGGGCGGGCGACGCCGCCCGCGCCGGCCGCCTCGCCGAGGCGCAAGGCGCCGGCCAGGGCGGCCGCGCCGGACGGCTCGACGAGCACCTTCAGGTCCAGCAGGAGCAGCCGGAACGCCTCGACGATCGCGTCGTCGTCGACCCGGACCACCCCCCGCACCGCGGTCCGGGCCACCGCGAACGGCAGGTCGCCGACGCACCCGGGACGTAGCCCGTCGGCCAGGCTCGGCGCCGGGGCGACGGGTGTGGGCCGTCCGGCGGCCAGGCTGCGCGCGAGCGAGTCGCACCCGACCGGCTCCACGCCGTACACCTGGATCGGCGTTCCGGCCGCGGCCAGGCAGGCCCCGGCGATGCCGCCGCCCCCGCCCACCGGCACCACGAGCGCGTCCAGCGGAGTGCCGCGCCGCGCCGCCTCCTCGATCAGTTCCAGGCTCGCGCTGCCCTGCCCGGCCACCACGTCCGGGTGGTCGTACGCGTCGACGAGCGGGTGGCCCTCCACCTCGGCGATCCGCCGGGCGACGGCCAGACGCTCCTCCACAGTGGTGCCGGCCCGCACCACCCGCGCCCCGGCCGCCCGTGCCCGGTCCACCTTGACCGGCGCGGCGTCCACCGGCAGCACGACAGTGGCGGCGACACCGTGCCGGCGGGCGGCGAGCGCAACCGCTACCGCGTGGTTGCCGGTGCTCTGCGCGACCACACCGGTGTGCCCGGCGGCGGCGAGCCGGCCCACCGCCAGCATCGCGCCGCGCATCTTGTACGAGCCGCCGTCCTGGAGGTTCTCCGCCTTGAGCAGGACGCGGGTGCCGGCCAGGCGGTCGATCGCCGGGCTGTGCAGTACGGGAGTACGGACCACCCGGCCGGACAGGGCGCGCGCGGCCTCCTCGACATGTGTTCGGTCCGGCAGCGCCGGCACGTCGATTCGGGACATGGTCTCTCCTTCGGGATTCGAGTGGGCGCGGCGGCGCGGCAGGTCGAACAGCCAGTGCGCGCCGAGCGCGGTGAGGCCGCGGTGCGCGGCGAGGCTCAGCGCCAGCACGAGCGCGGTGAGCAGGACCGGGTAGACGGTCACGAGCAGCGCCCGGGCGGGACCGGCCAGCCCGGCCACCGGCGCGGCGAGCAGCCGGTCCAGCAGCGCCAGCACCGGCATGTGGATCACGTAGACACCAAGCGTGCGGCGGCCCAGCCGGGCCAGTGTCGGACCGGCCACGCGGTGCCGGGCCAGCCGGGCGGCGGCGGTCAGCCCGAACGCCACAGCGAGCACGGAGACGAGCAGGTACACGCCGGGCCACCTCTGCGCACCGGCGAACGCCATGACGGCCAGCCCGACCGCGTACGCGGCGCCGGTGCCGGCGAGCCGCCGGGTGCTCGCGCCGTCCGCCCACCGCGTGAGGTACGGCCGCAGGTGCACGCCGGCCAGGAAGAACACCAGGTTCTGGTAGACCTGCCCCCGGTTCCCGGGACTGTCCAGCAGCCCGGTGGCGGCCACCGCGGACAGCGCGCCCGCGGCGGTCAGCAGCACCGCCGGGTGCACCCGGCGCAGCGCCTTCGCGATCACGAAGTAGAGCGCCAGCGCGTACAGGTACCACAAATTCGAGGGCGTCACGGTGAGCTGGGCCAGCAGCTCACCGCTGTCGGTGGCCCGGTCGGTCGGGAAGTCCGGTGCCGACGCCAGCAGCGCGGTGTGGATGAGCAGCCAGATCGCGTAGAGGTAGAGGTTCCGCGCGATCCGGGGCCGCCCGGCCACCCGCCACGGGCGGGCCACCGCGTTCGCCGCGAAGATGCCGGAGAGCGCGAAGAACAACGGCATCCGCAGCGGCAGCAACTGCTCGCCGAGCAGCCCCCACGCACCCGGCACCGGCAGGCCGACCCGCCAGTCGACGCGCAGGTAGTCCTTGACGACGACGTGCCACAGCACCACGAGCACGATGCAGGCGCCCTTCGCCACGTCGGCCCAGAGCACCCGGCCGTCGGGCGGCACGTTCCCCTCGGTACGGGTCGGCACTGCGGTCTCCTCTCCGGCCGTCTGCGGGTGGAAGGCGGCTCCGCCGGTCCCGTCCTCGGGCAGGTGTCATCGCGGGACGCCGCGACGGCGGCTCCCGGAGTCGTGTGTGGGGTGGTCAGCCCACGGGGGGCAGGTGGACGTCGACCCGCAGGCCGCCGTCCGGCCCCGGACGCGCGGCGATGATGCCGCCGTGCGCCTGGGTGATGGAGCGGGCGATGGCCAGGCCGAGCCCGGCGCCGCCGCCCTGGTTGGTCCGGTCCCGGGCGAGACGCCGGAACGGTTCGAACAGCCCGTCGACCGCCTCGGCGGGGACGCTCTGCCCGCTGTTCATGACGGTCAGCGCGGGGTCACCGCCGACCGTGACGACGAGCCGGCCGCCCTCGCGGTTGTACTTGACGCCGTTCTCCACCAGGTTCGTGACCAGGCGTTCCAGCAGTACCCGCTCGCCGGTCACGATCCGGGGCGACAGCTGGGCCTCCACCGTCACGCCGGCCTCGGCGGCCCGGTCGGCGTACGCGGCCAGTACGCCGCTGACGATCTGTTCGAGGCGTTGCGGGGTGGAGGACCGCAGGCCCTGGTCGCTCTCGCTGAGCGCGAGCAGCCCTTCGATCAGCCGCTCGTTGCGTTCGTTCGTGGCGAGCAGTTGGGCGGTCAGCAGTTCCAGTTGCTCGCCGGTGAGCGACTGGGCCATGCCGACCTCGATCAGGGTGCGTTGCACCGCGAGCGGCGTACGCAGTTCGTGCGAGGCGTTCGCGGCGAACCGCCGCTGTCCCTCGTATCCGGCGGTGACCCGGTCCAGCATGTCGTCGATCGCGCGGCCGAGCCCGGCCAGCTCGTCCCGGCCGCCGCGCCGGATCCGGTAGCCGAGGTTCTGCGGCCCCAGGTTCGCGATCGGGGCGGCCAGGTCGTGCACCGGGCGCAGGCACCAGCGGGCAGCGCCCCACACCGCGAACCCGATGGCCACCAGCACCAGCAGTTCGATCAGCATGGGCAGCAGCGGGACGAACGGGCGGCCCGGCTCGCACACCGCGCCGATCGTGGCGAGGCCGCAGAACCGCTCGGCCTGCCCCCACACCATTTCGAGCAGCGACTTGACCAGGTTGGGCAGCATGAACCCGGCGAGCAGGGCGAGCACCCCGACCAGCAGGATGCGGCGGCGGGGGCTCACTCCGGCTCGCCGATCCGGTAGCCGGCCTTCGGCACCGTGTGGATGACGGACGGCTGGCCGAGCTTCTTGCGCAGGGTCATCACCGTCACCCGGACCGCGTTGGTGAACGGGTCGGCGAACTCGTCCCACGCCTGTTCCAGCAGCTCCTCGGCGCTCACCACCCGGCCACCGGCCCGCATCAGCACGTGCAGGACGGCGAACTCCTTCGGGCTCAGCCCGAGCGGGCTGCCGTCCCGGGTCGCGGAGTGCCGGGCCACGTCGAGCACCACACCGTGCTGCTCCAGCACCGGCGGGAGGGCCGGGGTGGACCGGCGGCCCAGCGCCTGCACCCGCGCCACCAGTTCGGCGAACGCGAACGGCTTGGTCAGGTAGTCGTCGGCGCCGAGCCCGAGGCCGGCGACCCGGTCCCGGATGCCGGCGGCGGCGGTGAGCAGCAGCACGCGGGTGCCGGCGTCCGACCCGGCCAGGCTCCGGCACACGTCGTCGCCGGTGGCGCCGGGCATGTCCCGGTCCAGCACCGCCACGTCGTACCGGTTGACCCCGATCCGTTCCAGCGCGCCGTCCCCGTCGTAGCAGACGTCGACAGCCATGGAGAACCGTCGCAACCCCTCGGCGACCGTGTCCGCCAAGAGCCGCTCGTCGTCCGCCACCAGCACCCGCACCGTTGCGCTCCCCCGTGTCTTCCCTCGTCGTCCGGCACACCCTCGCAGGCCGGAGTTAAGGGTTCCGTAAGCGTCCGCAGCAGCCATCCTCCACGCGGGCCACGCTGCGACAACCGGCGTGGGGCCGTCTGGGCCGTTCGTCCGGTACGCGGGCGGCGCGAGCACCGCTCAAGTGACCCGGATCACGCATTGGCGCTCCGGGGTGAGGTGGGTCACGATGGGTGGAAGGAGGCGCTGGTGGCTGACCCGTGGCTCGCCCTGGAGTTCGGCGCGGATCCGGTGGAGCGGATCGCGCAGATCGGTGCCGCCCACGAGGCGTTCCTCGCCGCCGGCACCACCTCCGGCCGGGTCCGGGAGGTGGTGGCCCGATCCTGGGAGCGGTCCGCGCTGCTCGACCCGGAGACCACCGCGCCGGTCGACCTCGCCGACGACGCGCTGGAGACGTACCGCGCCGCGCACCCGCTGGCCCGGGTGATGCCGCTGTTCCGCGACCTGCTCGGCGGCATCGCGCAGGACGGCGCGCACCTGATGGCGGTCTGCGACGCCGCCGGGCGGCTGCTCTGGGTGGAGGGCCATCCCGGGGTGCTGCGGCACGCCGAGCGGATGAACTTCGTACCCGGCGCCCGCTGGGACGAGGCCCACGCCGGCACGAACGCCCCCGGCACCGCCCTCGCCGTCGACCACGGCGTGCAGATCTTCGCCACCGAGCACTTCGTCCGGCCCGTGCAGCGCTGGACCTGCGCCGCCGCGCCGATCCACGACCCGGCCAGCGGCGCGCTGCTCGGCGCCGTCGACATCACCGGCGGGGACCACCTGGCCAACCCGCAGAGCCTCGCCCTGGTCCGGGCCACCGCCCGGGCCGCCGAGGCGTTCCTGGCCGGTGCCGCGCCCGCCGCGCCGGACGTGGCGTACGTGTCGGCGCTCGGACGTGACGAAGCGGAGTTGCGCGTCGGCGGCCGGCGCATCCGGCTCGGCCGGCGGCACAGCGAGCTGCTGGTGCTGCTGGTCGACCATCCCGAGGGGCGCACCGGGGAGCAGCTCGGCCTCGACCTGTACGGCGACGACAGGCGGCACCCGGTCACACTGCGCGCCGAACTGTCCCGGCTGCGCCGCGTGCTCGGCGAGGAACTGCTCGACTCCCGCCCGTACCGGCTGCGGCCGGCCGTGCGCGCCGACTTCCGTACCGTCACCGAACTGCTGGAACGTGGCGATCCGGCGGCGGCGCTGCGCGCGTACCCCGGGCCCCTGCTGCCCCTGTCGGACGCGCCGGGAGTCGCGCGACTGCGCCGCCTGGTCGACGGCCAGTTGCGCGCCGCCGTGCTGGCCGGCGCCGACCCGGGGCTGCTCGCGGCCTGGACCGCGACGGCGGCCGGGTCCGACGACCTGGCCGCCTGGCAGGCCCTGGCCCGGGCGTTGCCGCCGGGCGCGCCCCGCCGGCCGCTCGCTGTCGCGCGGGCCCGCCAGCTCGCCGAGGAGTACGCGCTGCCGCGCGCAACGTTCCTGCAACGTCCCGGAAACTAGCCTGCCCGCCATCCACCCCAGACGGACGGCGGAGGTACCCATGACGCGCTACGACGCCCCCACCCACTGGCAGTCCCGCTACGACCACTACATCGGCGGCGAGTACGTGAAGCCGCACGGTGGGAAGTACTTCGAGAACCCGACCCCGGTGACCGGGCAGACCTTCTGCGAGGTGGCCCGGGGCACCGCCGAGGACGTGGAGAAGGCGCTCGACGCGGCGCACGGCGCGGCCGACGCGTGGGGCCGCACGTCGGTCGCCGAACGCTCGCTGATCCTCAACCGGATCGCCGACCGCATGCAGGACAACCTGGAGTCCCTCGCGATCGCCGAGACGTGGGAGAACGGCAAGCCCGTACGCGAGACGCTCGCCGCCGACATCCCGCTCGCGATCGACCACTTCCGCTACTTCGCCGGCGCGATCCGGGCGCAGGAGGGCTCGCTCGGCGAACTCGACGACGACACGGTCGCCTACCACTTCCACGAGCCGCTCGGCGTGGTCGGGCAGATCATCCCGTGGAACTTCCCGATCCTCATGGCGGTGTGGAAGCTCGCCCCGGCGCTGGCCGCCGGCAACGCGGTGGTGCTCAAGCCGGCCGAGCAGACACCCGCCTCGATCCACTACCTGCTCTCGCTGATCGGCGACCTGCTGCCGCCGGGCGTGGTGAACGTGGTGAACGGCTTCGGCGTCGAGGCGGGCAAGCCGCTGGCGTCCTCGCCGCGGGTGGCGAAGGTGGCGTTCACCGGCGAGACCACCACCGGGCGGCTGATCATGCAGTACGCCAGCGAGAACATCAGGCCGGTCACGCTGGAGCTGGGCGGCAAGAGCCCGAACATCTTCTTCGACGACGTCAGCGCCGCCTCCGACGACTTCCTGGACAAGGCGCTCGAAGGCTTCACCATGTTCGCCCTGAACCAGGGCGAGGTGTGCACCTGCCCGTCGCGGGCGCTCATCCAGCAGGGCCACTACGCCGACTTCCTGGCCGCCGCCGTGGACCGGACCCGGCAGATCACGCAGGGGCACCCGCTGGACACCGACACGATGGTCGGCGCGCAGGCGTCCAACGACCAGCTGGAGAAGATTCTGTCCTACCTGGACATCGGGCGGCAGGAGGGCGCTCGTGTCCTCACCGGCGGTGAGCGGGCCGACCTCGGCGGCGAGTTGTCCGGCGGCTACTACGTCCAGCCGACCATCTTCGAGGGCGACAACTCGATGCGGATCTTCCAGGAGGAGATCTTCGGCCCGGTCGTGTCGGTGACCTCCTTCGCCGACCTGGACGACGCCGTGAAGATCGCCAACGACACGCTGTACGGGCTCGGCGCGGGCGTGTGGACCCGGGACCTGAACACCGCGTACCGGGCCGGACGGGCGATCCAGGCCGGCCGGGTGTGGACGAACTGCTACCACGCGTACCCGGCGCACGCGGCGTTCGGCGGCTACAAGCAGTCCGGCATCGGCCGGGAGAACCACAAGATGATGCTGGAGCACTACCAGCAGACCAAGAACCTGCTGGTCAGCTACTCGCCGAAGAAGCTGGGCTTCTTCTGATGGGCGACACCGTGACCCTGACCCCCGCGGCGGCCGACCTGATCCGGTCGCTGCGGGGGCAGCACGGCCCGCTGATGTTCCACCAGTCCGGCGGCTGCTGCGACGGCAGCGCCCCGATGTGCTACCCGGCCGGTGAGTTCCGCACCGGCGGCTCGGACGTGCTGCTCGCCTCGCTGGCTGTCGACGGGGTGCCCGAGCCGGTGGAGTTCTGGATGTCGAAGGCCCAGTGGGAGCTGTGGCAGCACACCCGGCTCACCGTCGACGTGGTGCCCGGCCGGGGCAGCGGGTTCTCCCTGGAGGCGCCGGAGGGCGTCCGCTTCCTCATCCGGTCCCACCTGAACCGCTGATCTGTCCGAGATCTTGCAGCTCGCGGGCATCGCGGCGGTGGGATGCTGACGCCGTCCACTTCGGAGTACGCGTCCCACCACCGCCCGACAGGAGACCGCGCATGAACCCGGTCCGACAGCCAGTGCTCGCCGCCGGCCTCACCGCCCTGGCCACCGCCGCCACGCTCGGGCTCGCGCCGGGCGCCGCCGTCGCCGCCCCGGCCGCCTCCCCCAGCATCTCCGTCAACTGGTTCGGCGCCGCCGACGTGCGGGCGCACACCGCCACCGTCGGCGGCCGGTTCGACTGCGGGGCCGAGCGCGGCCTCGCGTACATCGAGGTGCACCTCGACCAGCGGGTACGGCGCGGGTCGGTCACCGGCTTCGGGTTCGGCGTGATCGGCGCGTGCACCGACGACCGCACCGCCGGCACCTGGACCGCGACCATCCCCGCCGACCAGGGCAGATTCCGCCCCGGCCCCGCCACCACCATCGCCCGCCTGGTGATCGAGC